>JAEOSI010000030.1 GCA_016840425.1 Candidatus Wukongarchaeum yapensis | reverse complement strand
ACTCCCTCCCAGAGTTAAAAGAAAAACATCCGGAACTGAAAGAGGTTTATTCTAAAGTTTTACAATATGAATCATGCAGACTGTTTTCAAACCTTAGAAGCTTGGCAGGGCTGAAAAAGAACGGTAAGAAAGTGGGAAAACTCAGGTTTAAAGGTAAGGGATGGTTCAAAACTTTCACGTATAACCAGAGCGGGTTCAAAATAATAGAAACTGGTAAAAGATACGACCTCCTACACCTATCCAAGATCGGGGATATAAAGATTAGGATGCATAGAAAAGTAAAGGAAGGGAAAGGGAAGGAAAAGAAGAAGATAAAACAGGTAACCGTAAAGAGGCATAGTTCTGGTAGATGGCATGCCTTTGTTTGTTGCGAACAAACCGTTCCCGATAAGAAAAAGGTGGAAAAGGTAGTGGGAATCGACATGGGCATAATCCACTACGTTACCGACACGGAGGGTAGACAGGTAGAACCTCCCCTTTATCTGAACAAATCCTTGAAAAGTTTGAGGAGAAAACACCGGAAACTATCCAGGAAAAGGAAAGGATCAAAAAACTATGAGAAGCAGAAGGTAAAAGTTGCTAGAATCTATGAAAGGATCAAAAATCAAAGGGATGACTTCCTCCACAAACTATCAAGGTTTTATGTCCAAAACTATGATTTCGTAGCTGTAGAGAAACTAAACGTGAACAGTTTGATAAGGATAAGTTATAACGCTCGAAACATAATGGACTCCTCTTGGAACCTGTTCAAACAATTTCTGTCTTACAAGGCTGAAAGAGCCGGTAAGACGGTTGTAGAAGTGGATCCGAGGGGAACAACAAAAGAATGTTATAGATGCGGTAAAGAAGTAAAGAAAAGCTTGGCTGTAAGAACTCATAAATGTCCTTTTTGCGGGTTGGAAATTGATAGAGACTACAACTCCGCCTTTGTAGTCCTCAAAAGAGGTTTAGAAAAACTGTTAGGGCAGGGACTGCCCGAATTCACGCCTGCGGAGACAGAACCTCTACCGAGAGAGATATCGGCAAGTTCAGTCGTTGAAACAGGAAGCTCCCTGCAAAAGCTGGGAGTAGTTCACAGTTCTAATTTGAAATCTAATGGAGGATTTGAAAAATATGTTGTCAAAAATACCCATACTGCTTGAGAAAATAAAGAAAGAAGATTTAGATAAAGAAATACTAAGGGTGTCTATAATAGCCGAATTAGATGCTATAAACCTCTATGAACAAATGGCAAATATGACTGAAAACGAGAATATTAGGAAAATTCTTCTGGAGGTAGCGAGAGAAGAAAAGGTCCATGTCGGAGAATTCCAAACCTTATTATTAGAAATAGACAAAGAACAAGAAAAAGAATTAGAAGAAGGTAAAAAAGAAGTTGAAGAGTTGATTAGATAAACTAAATTATGGGTTAACAGTAGTTTATCGATCTTTTTCTAGGTTTATCGGTGTTTCTGTACTAATTCTAGTAGCATACGGAGACTTTTAAAGCCGGTGTTTTTTTCAGGGGTGAATGCTATTTTTCTATACTATCGTGTAGCTTAGGATCCAGTAGGATGAATAAAGTGAAAGCAGTATTAGGGCTTCTATTTTTCCTATACTTCCCCTTGCCAGGAATATAGCTGTCAGGAACGTTGATGCTAGGAGGTAAGGCCAGTAGAAGGAAATAACGCTTTCTTCGACTGAAAAACTTTTTACTAGAGCTAGGAGACCGATGTTGCCTGTCGAGAAAAATATCAAACTGCCTACAATGTTGCCTGCGGCTATATTTTCCTGCTTCTTTTTTACGGGTTCTACTACGAGCAAAATCTCTTCCAAAGAAATGACCAAACCGACTATTGTCATTCCGAAAATTGTTTCGTTTAGACCATATTCGTCGACGATCCCTTCGGCTCCGCGAACCGCTATGTCAGCTCCTATTATCATTCCACCTATAAATAGCAACATTAGCACCGGATACAACCATCTAAGGTTATCTCCCTCTAGTTCTTCACGAACTTCTTCCACCTCTTCGTCCCGCATATAGGCTCTTTCTCCAACAGACTCTTTCCTGTAGATATAAAGGATGATTATTGTGAATACTGAAAGTATCGCTATTCCGTCGGTTCTAGTAAGCTCTTCATCCAAGAGAAAGACGAGGGTGATTAGTGGCGAAATGACCATTAAAAAAAGGTAATCCTTGGGAACCTCGACTTCAAAAGGCGTCGTGAAGCCTCCAACTACAAGGGCTCCACCAACAATGAAAAGAGCTGAACCTATAGCAGACCCTATGGCAACCCCCGGCAAATCTTCCTCTACTGAAGCGATGCCAAAAGCCCAATTCTCAAAATCCATCCCAGCGAAGATAACAGCTAGTATAAACGTTGAGACTCCTAAGACTGCTGCAGCTTTGATCAAATTCTCTACAAATTCCTCCACACTATAAACAAGGACAGCTATTCCGCCAAGAAACATCAAAACATAGAAGATGGGATCCATTGTTTTTATAACACCTCCTCAACTAATTCTCGGATTTTAGGCTTAATCTCTTCAAGCACCTTCTTTCCCTCAGGAGTTATTTCGTAGTATTTTCTCACCTTGCCCTCTACAACCTTCTCATAACTCTTCAAGTAGCCTTCTTCTTCCATATTGTGAAGCATTGGGTAGAGGGTTCCAGGAGTTATCTTATACCCGTGTCTTTCAAGTTCTTCCATTATCCAAACACCATAGATTGGTTTTTCATTTGCGTGGTGAAGGATGTGGATTTTAATGAATCCTAGATCGATACTTCTAAGCATTATCGATCACCGATATCGAAAAACGATATCACAACTATAAAAACATTTTGATACCTTTAAAAAGGTTCAAATACCTGCTAAACGCCAAACAGATAAAAACGGGAGAAATGACGAATGCAAGACGATAGCATGACTAAAGAAGAGATAACAAAACACCTCGAAGAAACCTTAACAGTAAGAGTTGTAACAATAAGCCCTGAAGGAAAATCACACGTTGTCCCCCTCTGGTTCGTCATTTTAGACGGCGACATATACATAACAACCACAAAAAGGACAAAAAAAGCAAAAAACATACTCGCAAACAATAATCTATCACTACTCTTTGACCAAGGAGAAGAATCTGACATGCGAAAACTTTGGGGTATAGTAATAGAAGGAAAAGCAGAAGAAGAAAAAGATGAAACACAAATTAAAAGGTTCTACGAAAACTGGGGTAAAAAATACTTCGGCCAAAACTATTTAGACCACCCTGGATACCAACAATTATCCAACGTTCCAGATAGATTAGTATTTAAGATAAAACAAGAAAAAATCGCAACTTGGGATTACAGCAAAATGGGCTAACAATCACCGTCTACTACTTTTTCTTTTTTTCTCACCTATTTTTCTGTAAATCTTTCATAAAGTTCTAAATTTCCCACCCAGTCTTTCTGGTTAATTGGCCAACTGTACGCGGGATTTCTAGGCTTACAGATGATCTCCTTAACTTGCATGGCTCCTGGCTTAAACAGGTTTACTGAATTTGACGCCCGTACAATGAGCGCGGTGTCCAAGCCAATCCATGACCCTGCAACAGCTACGACCTCCTCCCCTTCAGTTAAAACGCCGTTATCAGTAGCCATCAGAACAGCCGTAACACAAACAGCGGTTCCAGAGCTAATCACTCTCAAACACATACGGATAAATGTTGCCAGGGTAGGAACACCTCTATGCTCCAAAGCAGCACCAATGTTATACAATGGGTCAGTTGCCCGAACGATCTTAACACCACTTTCTTCAAGTTTTTCCCAAATCTCTTTATCAGGAATACCTATTCTCAAGCTACCAATTACCGTATTTTCAATTTTTGTACCAGCAGCCGAGGTAACCACTATTAGACCTATTTCAAAGCCTTGGAGAAGCTCAACCGCCCTAAGAGCACTTAGACCAGTCTCAGAAGCGACAATTATTTTCTTTATATTCAGTTCTTCAACTCTTTGAATAACTAATTTTAACGTCTGTTCAGTATTAACCTGACCACACACATCAAAGTAAAAAATATCCTTTGACTCACCCAGAGGACTATCCATCTTTTTCCCCTCAATAGAGATCTTTTTCTAATCTCTCGGAACTACATAACAAAAAAGTAGGATCGTTTGAGGGATGGATTAAAATCCCCCTAAGAGATCCAGTATATGCACTCATATGATCCGAGCTTTTCTTTAATCTCCTCTTCTGAAAGACCCAGTTCTTCTATATTCTTTGAAGCGAGAGCTATTTCGCCCGCTTCGTTCTTGGCTCCCAAATGCTTAATTTCTTTATCAAAATGAGATCCTACTGCCTCTCTGAAAGCTTGATGGATTATACAAAAAGGAGTAACGGCAGCAAACTGACCTGTTTTATTAGCTATTCTCATCACTTTTTTAAGTGAACCAGGTATAGCTTTTCCCGTAGCAGATTCATAATCCCTAGTTGGCTTGGTGAAGGGACATTTAGGAAGCAGTTTTAAATTACCTTCAGAAATAGGCTCAGCTTCAACGACACCGAGGGACTTTTGAAGATCTGCACCTTCCATTCTACGGTCTATAGAAGCCATTTTTTTACCCGTTTTTATCAAAGTACCAAAAGTTAGATTTGCATCAAAAAAGTCAACTAAATCCTTCATAAGCCTTATAGAGAGTATTGAAATAAAACTCTTGGTTTTTTCACCCATCAAAATCAACCACTTAAACTTGACTTTAAACTTGTAGGAGCTCTTTTATGCCCTCAAAGTCATTTTTATGTCGAAAAAGACCAAACCTCGCTTTACATCGGCTGGAACGATGGCGATTAAAACAACTCCTGATCCTGCTCCATGGTAAGAGTGGTTCCTTCTGTCTTTTTCATTCTCACCAGTGATCTGGCATATTTTTATATTTTTATATTTTAAAATTTTCTTTTGAAAATATTCATTCATCGTTTAACTCTTCAAGCATTTTATGGAATAAAAGTCTGTAAGGCTGGGATTTCAGTTTTCATAGTATCCCATACCACTTATCCAAACTCTCCCCTTTTTTTATTAATAATGAGACCACTATAAAGAAGAGATTATGTGCTCTTAGGTGCATTTATTATACGAATGTTTTCCTTTTAGAGAGGATTCGTAAAGTTTTAGCACAACATAACTACTAATGCATCTTCTCTTGACTGAATTCATACAAAAATGTTACAATAGACTTCTCAAACTCTCTTATTCCACCTACTTTGTTGTCTCCAGCCACAACTGCATATTCGTTTGGAGAGTGCATTCGATTCCCATGACCTAGCCCGCCCCAGATAAAAGGCATGCCCAAATTGCGGCTGAATAAGTAAAAGGGCGCCGATCCCGAGTGATGGGGCCAGATCTCTACCTTTTTTCCAAACGCTTGATATGTCCGGAGCAGGGCTTGGCACAAGGGTTCCCGAACGCTTACCTTCGCCCAAGGATACGCATCATATGACTCTATTTCGACCAGAGGATGGTTTTTCTTGAGAAATTCTTTCAATAGACCAATTTGCCTCTCTGGTTCCTGATTCGGAATAAGGCGGATATCCAAATAAGCTCTCGCCTCACACGGAAGAATCGTTTTGGTACCTGGTCCAGTATATCCGGCGTCCAATCCATCAATGTTTAACGTGGTTGAGAAGAGATGTTGTTGGAGGAGGTCTTTTCCTTCCGGTAGTTCCCCGCGAAATCTGCTAATGTCTAGAGAGTTCTTTATCTCTTCAAAATCCATGGTTTCCGTTAACTTGGTTAGCAGCTCTTCATCCTCTGCAGACGGGGGTATCAAATCCCTATAGAAGTCAGGGATCTTTATAGTCCCGTCGGGGGCTTTCATGTCCGCGAGACAATGGACTAGCTTCCACACGGGCGAATCCACCCAAGAGTGGTAGGAGGAATGGATATGGCGTGTTCTTGGTCCCCCCCAATCTCCACCACGCACACGCAACTTCAGATAGATGATACCCTTAGCTCCCAGCCACATCTTCACTTTCCCCACCTTATTTTCCGCAAAAAAAGGCAAATAAGCCCCATCAGCTCGTTTCAATTTCTTAGCATACTCTTCAACAAACTCCGGAAAATGAGGAGATCCTAGCTCTTCCTCCCCTTCAATAGCAAAGATCAGATTACAAGGAAGATCTCCTTCCACTTCTATTATCGATTTCAAAGCATTAAAAAAACCCATTATAGGACCCTTCGTGTTTATAACACCCCGACTAACAAGGCACCGACCTAGATCTTCAAACTCCTCAACAACAGCCCCTGCGAAAGGATCAACAACCCATTTCTCCGCCTCCACTGGCTGCACATCATACATTGAATAAAACAAGAGCGTCTTTTTACTCGGATCCGTGATCATTTCACCATAAACAACAGGATAACCCGAAGTCTCCGCCAAATGAACATCAGTAGCACCCAACTCATTAAGGACGTTAGCCGTTGCCTTTGCAGTTTCCTCAATCCCTTCCCCAGTCGCACTAATCGATTTAATTTGTAAATAGTCCTGAATCTTAATTAAATGGGTCTCAAACTGATCATCGATCCGTGCAAGAATTTTAGCAACATCCATAGGAATACATCTCCTTTAACCAGAAGGGGGATTATAGTAGACATATAAAACTTTTGACCCAACCAGGTAAAATAGCACACCTACTGATCCAACAAATAAAAGAGGTTCCAGAAGAGGATTAACACCTCTTAAATAATTAAGTTTTTTTGATACAGTAACCTCTTGAGTAAAAAAAAAGGTGATAAGATATGGAAAAACAACTGGAAGATATTCTAAATCGATATTCTGAGATTATCTTCTTAAAATTCTCATGTTTTCTTGTATCCTTCCACACAAGAATTAAATCACTTCTATATCATGGTTTCAAGGGATGAAATCTTAAAAAAACTTGAAAAGGTAAAAGAAGAAATAAAGGCAAAATATAAAATAAAGACATTAGGACTGTTCGGTTCTTTTGTTAGGGGGGAGCAAAAAGAAAAAGTGTTAAAAACGCCACAAAAGCGAATTTACACCATACATACACAAAAAAGTTATTGAAAAAAAACCACTTTTAAATTAGGTTTTAAATGTCTTGGGCTTTAATTGTTTTCCTACCGTTTGCTTTTGTACGCTTCATAGCATCAAGAATTAGTTTTTCTACGGCTTTATCAAGGGCTTTAATAGAGTCACTACCTACGAGATGGGCTGATTTCTTAGCAAGGTCACGGTAAGCTTTTTGCACAATATACATAACCATTTTACATTCTCCTTATAACAGTTTTAATTTTTTTGTTTCTGGGCTTTTTACAGCCTTTTATACTATTTAAAAATTTCCCTTATTCACGAAATAAATGTAACAAAATGAAAAATGAAAATAGGAAAAAATTAGGGGATTTTGTGAAAAGAACGAATTTTAAATATCATAATGTCGAATATCTTTTTTTACTTAATAATTATGCATTATTGGGAGGAGCATTTTAACCTCAAAATATTAGAATAAAAAGAAGTAAGTAGGATGAAAATATATCTTGAAATAACGGTATAATTTCTATTTTTGTTGTGAAATAGTGGCTCATTGTCCCAATAGTTTCTTTTTCTTTTAGTTTTCCAAAAATTTAATGGAAATTGTTTAAGTGAGTATTTTTTAGTTATAGTAGAATAAAGGGTTGATTGTTATGCAAACTCTGAGTTATAGAGTATTACTTAGAAAAGAGCCTGAGGACGGTTATACCGTGATTGCCCCTTCTCTTCCAGGATGTATTACATATGGCGATACTATAGAAGAAGCCATAGATCGGGCTAGAGAGGCTATTGAATTATATATAGAGAGTTTAAAGGAACATGTAGAAGAAATTCCAACGGATGAGAAAACATCGGAATATACTTTAGTCTTAGGGGGTTCATAATGCCAAAACTTCCTTCTCTTTCTCCAAAGAAAGTTATTAAAATACTTGAAAAAGAAAGGATCTATACTAGATTCTAGAATATAGTTAGAAAATGCTTATGCTTAGGCATGCAAAATAAATAGGAACGTGAAAATATGGACGTTAAGGAATTAATCTTAAAGAAAATCGAGAAGGTTCCTGAACGGTATCTCGGGGAAATACTGGATTTCATCCGCTTTTTAGAAACAAAAGCATTGAAAGAAAAGATGGGAACAGCCATCGCAAGCGAAACTTCTCTTAAGAAAGATTGGCTAAGATCTGAGGAGGAGGAAGCTTGGCAAGATTTGTAAAAGGAGATGTGGTGGTTGTACCATTTCCATTTTCTGATTTAACCCGTGCCAAAAGACGTCCTGCTCTCGTTATTGCTGAATTAGAAGAGACGATCTAATCCTCTGCCAGATAACAAGCCAAAAAATTAAAGATAAATATGCTGTTCCAATCGAGGATAATGACTTCGAAACCGGAACGCTTAAACAAAAGAGTAATGTGAGACCAAATCGAATATTTACAGCAGACCGCCACATCGTTTTATATTGTGTTGGTCATCTCAAAGCTGAAAAGATCAATGAGATAATCGAGAAAATAGTGGAAATTTTGCAGCAATGAATTACGCAACTTCCGATAACAAAGTGTATCTTGCTACAATGCTTAACACTTCACCCAAATCCAACCTAACGACTGGACCCCAGATACATTCGGACGCTTTTAAAATTCATCCAATATTTCTCTGAGAATTTCATTATTTTATTACTTATTTGGGTTTTATTTATTTTTATTAGATCGTCGTGAAACCACTATTTACGACATTATAAAACGAAGTTAGATCCATTAAAAGTTTATGATTGTTAGAAATTCTCAAAAAACGGTACATTGCTCTGTTTTTTTTCATTTTCTATTTTTTTCTGAAGTTGTTGTTCCTTAAATATGGGGTTTTGGTATATGTTAGTGAGGGTTTTTTTGTTTTATGGGGGTGTTTTTTGCGGATTTCATGTTTGTTATGCTATGAGTGTATGCTGGTATCTTGGATTTGGTAAGGAAAAATATAAGAAGTCTTACTTCTAGTTTTTAGTAAGGTGATTATTTGTGAGCGAAACTATAACTTTGACAAGTAAGGGGCAGATAACCATACCTAAAAGAATAAGAAAGACGCTGAATTTGGAGAAAGGAGATAAGCTTGAGATTTTCGTAGATGAGGAAGGTATTAGGATCGTGCCCGTGCTCAAGAACCCTTTAGAAACGCTTAGAAAACTTAGACAAGAAGTAAGGTTTGATAAGGATGAAATAGAGCAAATGATCCGAGAGTCAAAAAAAGCTTGGGATAACCTATGATCTACCTAGACAGCTGGATTTTGATAGAATACTTTTCTGAAAATGAACATTGGAGGAAGGTAGAAGATATTTTAAAAAGAGTTTTAGAGGAAGGAGCTGTTATCAGCACCATAGTCCTGACAGAAGTAAGCTACAGGATACAGCAAAAGTTTGGTAAAAAGAAAAGCGAAGAAGTTCTGAGAACCATAGAAGCAATTGAAAACCTGAAAATATTGCCCGTAACAAAAGAAGTAGCAATAATAGCCACCAACCTCAGAATCAAATATTATAGTAAACAAAAACCTGTTTCTTATGGAGACATGATCCACTTAGCAACAGCAATCTTATCCCGCTGTAAAATTTTATACTCAGGAGACCCTGACTTTAAAAACATAGAAGAAATAAAAACAGAAATAGTAACCTGACCCCTTGACTTTAAAAACCCTTCAGCATCTCTTGGACCCGGAAGCAAATTTCAAGACTTACCCCCCCTCTGCTTGATAAACCTATTGTAAAAGCTGTTAAGTTTTCAAAGTTTCTTCTTGTTCTTCAGCATCCCCTTCTTTATCGAATCTCCAGTTTTCCGTTTCCAGATACCTTAAGCGGTTAGGAACCCTCTTTTTTGGTCAGCGAATTCAAAAACTCTGAAACTTTTAAGAGGTTTTCAAAGTATCTTAGAAGAATCCCTTAAAAACAGGGGTTAATAGCTTTTAAGAATCGTTCGATAAGAACACGTTAGTTATTAGACTTAAACAAAAAAAGAATTGCGTCGTGCCATTATTTCCCAAGAGCAATTAATTGCATATATGAAGATTCCATTATTTCAAGATATATTTTCATCCAATTTACTTCTTTTTATTCTAAATACTTTCAGGTTAAAGCACTCCTCCTAACAATGCATAATTATTAAGTAAAAAATGATATTCGACATCATGATATTTAAAAATCGTTCTTTTCATAAAACATCCTAACTTTTTCCTATTTTCATTTTTCATTTTGTTCAATTTATATCGCGAATAAGGGAAATTCTTAAATAGTATAAAAGCCGATAAGAAGCCTAGGAACAAAACAAAAAGGTTCCATACTTATCGGACAAAACAAAAATTAAAAGCATTATAAGAGGAAAATAAAATGGTCAAATATATTGTGCAAAAAGCTTACCGTGACTTTGCTAAGAAACAAGGTCACCTCGTAGGTAGTGACTCTATCAAAGCTCTTGACAAAGCCGTAGAAAAACTAGTTACGGACGCAATGACACGCACAAAAGCAAACGGTAGAAAAACAATCAAAGCACAAGACATTTAAAACCTAATATAAAAGCGATTTTTTTTTCAATAACATTTTCGCGAATGTATAGGGCAAAATCGCCCTTTTTAGGCACTTTTAACACATTTTTCTTTTTGCTCATCTTACTACTTAATTATTTAGCAAGCATGTCGAAAAAAGAATAGAAAAATATGTGACTTTATTTGTCCGTTTTGTAGACTGTTTTACCGTTTCTTAAGGAGGGGAATTCACAACCCTGAGATTTAGGGACGCTTAAAAAACGCAAAAAAATCGCTTTCCGAGGTCTATTGTCACCCAAAAAAAGATTTTATACGGTTTTTTTTCAACTTTATTTTGGCACAAAAATGGTGTTCTGTTTTAAGGTGTAAGGTGCTAGGGAGTATCGATGCCCTGTCATTTCTTGGTTGGATATCCTTGTTTTATCCAAGATTTTATGCCTCCGAGGACGTTGTAGACATCTTTGAATCCCGCCTTTTTCAAGATGCTGGCTCCCAAGCTACCTCTGCCTCCCCAAGAGCAATGAGTGGCTATAGGCTTGTTGTGAGGTAAGCGATTTGCCTCTTCCTTTAGATGTCCTACGTAAATTCTCTCGGCTCCTTCAATATATCCTTCCTCCCATTCGTGGGGCTCTCGAACATCCACGAGGGTGATTTCATTTCGGTCTAGCTTTGCTTTTAACATTGTTGAGGATAGTGTATCCAGATTCTCCATATGTTTTCCGGCGTTTCGCCACTCCTTTAAGCCGGGACAAAGGTAGCCTATGATATTGTCGAAGCCGAGCCTCCAGAGGTAGGCTTTCGCTGTTTCTATATCCTCTTTCCTTTCCATGACCAGCAGAATGCTCTGGTCGTAAGCTAATACCCATCCGGGAAAGAAACTGAGGCCGTCTAGCCAAATGTTAAGCGAGTCCGGTATGTGTGAACCTGCAAATGCGTCTGGTTCTCGTGTGTCAACGATGGCTGTGTGGGTTTGTTGCATTTCTTCTTCGAACTCGGCAATGCTTAGAGGGTGATTAGCAGGAGTTTTGTTTAGCAGAGGTGGACCGTTTAGGTTGTACTCTTCCATTTTATTGAAATAAGGAGGTACCGTCAGCTTCTGTTTTAGCATGTGTTTTGCGAAGTGTTCCTTGTCCAGTTGCAGTAAGGGATTGGTTTTTCGTTCGTAGCCTATCGTACTAAATTCTCGGTCGCTGATCTCGCTGCCGCAAATACTGCCGGCGCCGTGGGCTGGATAGGCTATGACGTGATCGCCAAGCTGTAAGACTTTCTCATGGAGGCTATCGTACAGCTTTTCAGACTGCTCCTGCTGAATATCACGCCCGTAAAGGTCGGTGCGCCCTACATCTCCCGCAAATAAAGTATCGCCTGTGAACACTATTAGCGGGTCTTTAATCCCCACTGATTCATAAACAACGTAGCACATGCTGTCATTAGTATGCCCTGGTGTATACAATGTCTTGATCTTTAAACCTCCGATGTTGAGGTTCTCGCCGTCATCAAGGCTATGCTCTCCATACTTGAAAGGCAGTTCTCTGCTGTGAGCGATTTCAGCATCGGTCATGTTCTGCAGTTCGAGAGAGCCTATGACATAATCTTCATTTCTGTGAGTCTCTAGTATGTAGTTAATTTTTGTGCACTCATCATCTGCAAGTTGAGTGTAAACTCTGCAATCACGACGAGGATCTACTACTAGCGCTTCTTCTCCGTCAGAAAGAAAGTAGCTGTTATGGGCAAGTCCTTTTGATTTAATTATTTCTAATCGCATTTTAATCTCAACTTTCAGCGTGGATTTTTACCGGTTACTGTCGGGTTTTCAGGATAAGAAGTCCATTCAGTAAATGATCCTTCATAAATTTTGACTTTGGGGTAGCTTAAATACCATTTGAAAAGGATGAATTCGTTGGTAGCTTCGCGACCGGTACCACAAGAGCAGAGAATGGTCTTGTCGGAAGTTATGCCATGTTCCTTGAGGATAGATCGGATCTCTTCATCAGGTTTTAGTAAGGTCTTGTTTTTGTCGTCCATCAGTTTGGGCCAAGGTAGGTTGATGGCTCCAGGAATATGGCCAGGCTTCATCCAAGGCCCTTGCCCCTCGTAAACATTAGAGGGACGGGCATCCAACAGGGTTACATCTTCATGATCCTTAATTGCTTTGAATTCTTCGTATTCTACAAAATATTCTTTGCGGACATTAACCGTAAAACTGGATTCTTCCACCTTTGGAAAGATTTTACTGAGTGATCTACCTTCTTTCTTCCATTTGTCAATACCACCATTAAGAACGTAGACGTTATCATGTCCAAAGCGTACCAAAGAATAAGCCATCATTGTCTGTCCCAACCCGTTACCCCAGCCTGTGTAAGATCCTATACCAGTATAAACAACAACAGGCACGTCGGGTTTAAGACCCGCACGGCGAAATACTGTCTGGATAGACTCTGAAGGCACATAAAAAGTTGGTACACCCTTTAACGGTACACGCAACAACCCTTCATTCAGGTAAACAGAACCAGGTATATGCTCTTGAATATAATCATGGACGTTAGGTTGAACATCTAATACCATCATATTCTCATCTTCAAAATGTTTCTCTAACCAATCTGTAGAGACCCATTTAACTTTCTCTTCGCCAGAAGGATAAGGATAACTTTTTTTCATGACATAACCTCTCCGCTGATTTAGGGCTAACATAAGCTTTTCATTAATATAGGTTCTTATTCGAATGTAAAGCAGCATTTAACCTTTTTTACGCTAACAAGCTACATTTCTACTATAATGCTTTTTTATAACAACGCTATTTTTGGGCAACTGTATCCTACTATTATTGTCGCTGTTTTAGTGGGCAAGTATATTATTCAGTCGCAGGAGGAGGAGATTATTGGGGAAGTAGAAAGAGAGGTGGAAAAGACTTAGAGAAACTTGAAATCTAGCTTAGTATTCTGATAGGTTTTATTTGGTTTAAGATTGGATAGTTTAATTTATTTATGGTTGTGTAGATGTTTCGGATAAAAGCGCTTGATAGAGAGTGTGAGATGTGAATGGCTCCCGATCTTTTTGATGATTATTTTTTTAATGCGTGGAGTATTCCCTATTTTATTGCCTTTTTAATCAATTTTATTATTGCTTGGCTTTTGTTTTTTAAGGCGCGAAAAGATGAACAGGTTCAATTATATATTATAGCGGAGTTCTTCGTGGCGATCCTATGCCTTAGTGTAGCGTTGGCTACGTGTAGTTTGGATTCAGATACTTGGCTCTTTTGGATGGCTCTTAATAGAGCCACGGCACTTCTTGCAGTCGCTACATTATTTCATTTCTCGTATGTGTTTCTTTATCGGACAAAGATATTCGAGGATCTTCGAGTGTTTTTAGTTTACGTGGTTCCTTTGTTTTACATCTCTGTTTTTTCAATAGATATAGACCAACTATATCCTAGTGTGGGGGAATCGGATGGTTCTCCTTTCGGCCTTTTTGAAGCGGATATCAAAAGATTTTCACCCCCATTCCTTTGGGGTTTCTTTGACATTTTTTTAGTAGTAATGTTAATTCTTGCTGCTGTAAACTTCTTCAGGATGTTCAGGTTAGAAGATAAGGAGATAAGGCGGCGTTCGGCTTATTTTATTCTTGCGAGTTTAATTCCATTAATTTTCACGACTATGGAAGATCTCTTGGAGGTGATATTCCCAGATTTTAACTTAAAATTGGATCTGGGTATAGTCTCTTTATCGATAACTGGGATTATAATTTCTGTGGGTATTTTGAAGCATAGGTTGTTCGATATCGATCTAATTTTGCCAAAAAGTTTCTATTATATAACGACTGTTTTAGTTCTTGTTTGGGTTTTTATTTTGAGCGGAGAGGTGCTGGTTCGTTTTATTACAGGGGGTGAGGAGTCTATCTTGTCTCGTTTTGCAGCTGTTTTGTTAACGCTAATTCTTTTTTTCCCGGTTAGGGAAATGGCAGGTGGGTTGACGACTAGGTTATTTCCGCGTGATTTTATCAGTAGGAGGCGTAAAACTGGGTTGTCTAGTGGGACTGCGTTAGAGATTTACAGGAAGCAGTTGCAGTTAGCATGGGGTGGTGGAGATATATCCGAAAAGGAGAGTAGGTTGTTAAAAGATTTGAGGTTATCTTTAGGAATTTCTGATAAGGAGCATGAGAGGTTGGAGAGAGAATTAATCAGCGCGTTAGAGATTTACAAGAAGCAGCTTCAGTTAGCATTGGAGGGTGGGAAAATATCCGAAAAAGGGAAGATATTGTTAAAAGATTTGAGGTTGTCTTTAGGAATTTCTGATAAGGAGCATGAGAGGTTGGAGAAAGAGATAATTGGTATGAACGTTTAATAGTTTTTTTTTCCTGTGGGAAGATTCTTCTTTTTCTGCGTTCGAAACACTTGATCTTGTTGCTCTTTAAATATCGAAAGTAGTGTATATAGTAGTGAGGCTTTTGTTTTTGGGTGGTTTTT
>JAEOSI010000188.1 GCA_016840425.1 Candidatus Wukongarchaeum yapensis | reverse complement strand
TTATGCCGCTGTTAGATTCCCCCGAACTACGTTTTATTCTATTGTCTCATCATCCTAATTGTGAAAAGTTTGAAAATCATACTCTTAATATACGTGGAACAAGAGTATGTATCGGATGCTTAGCGTTTTATCCTACTTTCATAATCGTTTTTTCTAGCGTGTATTTTTTAGGATTTTATTCTGTCAATTATGTAAAACTTATTTATCTAGGAATTTTACAAAGTTCTGTTTTGTTATTCAATTTTTTAGGCCTAGCAAAAACGAAAATTACCAAATTTATCACGAAAGTAATTTTAGGCAGCGGGATCGCATTTATATTGGTTGGAATTTTAAAATCACCATTTATTCTTATCTTAAAATCACTGATATTAGCTATTTTTTTCACTATTTTAATGATATTAAACTATCTACGCGTAAAAATAATGATAAATACCTGTAAAAAATGCGATTTAAACAAGTCTTCATCCTGTGAGTTTTTTTACTACGGTATGCTCTAGAACGTTTGCTATTCACCAAGGAGCTACCATTATTTTTTAGCAGTAACGAATTATCATCAATCATTATTTGTTAAAGGTTTATTACGCGTCCTGTTTTTTTCTTGTGACTGCTTTTTAGGAAGAGCTTGCTTCCAAGACCTACTTGGTTTTTTGGTATAAGTTCTATTGTTGGATAACTGAACTCTATCGCATCTATCTCCTTTAAAGAGATTTCTTGTGAGATACTTCCTTTTTTTATTCGCACGGTTTTTTTATCCCTGTTTATTGAAATTATTCTACAAGGATAGCCAGTTTCAGGGTTTTTTTTGTCAAAAAGCCACACAAGCACCTTTACTTCTTTTGCTATCCATGAAATAAGTTCTTCTCCTTCCTCCAAATTTTTCGTGTTGATTCCTATAGTGAAGGGGTTTAAGTTCATGATAAGCTCGCTTCCCGCATACTTTTTTTCATCTCCGTTTCTTTCATCTTTTAATGTGAGAATTGTTTCCTCTAGGCTATCCCCAAGCGTAAGATTTAGCCTTGTTAATTTGGTTTTTTCTCCCTCAAGAAAAAGCACCTTTTTTCCATCCAGTGCCTTAAGTTTCTCGATCATTATCCCGACACCCTTAGTAATAACCAGGTTGCCTCCAACATCAAACTTAAAGAAAATCTTCATCTTCTCCCCGTTAATTTTGACTTCATAGCCCCTAAGGGTTCCCATTAAACCGTTTGGAAGAAGATATTTCTTCCCCACTTCATAGATTTCAAACCGGTAATCCATGGGATTAACCACCCTAATCTCTTCCCTACTTTCACCTCCTTCATCCTTTACTTCAACATCGAAAAGAAGGGGTGAAAATATCGAATTTCCTTCCCTTATTCCAACTATTTTTCCAACGATAACGCTACCCACTAACGGTGAAAAAGGAATCCCCACATATTCCCCATTAATATGCTCTAACTCATACTGTTCCCTTAACCCTGCTATCTCCACAAGTTTATGAATGCCATCTTGCCCAAACTTTTCCATATACTTTTCATTAAGAAGTTCTTCCACCTTTTCCACATAATTCCTCAAGCCTTTCCTTCCTTTTCCTACTACTAGAGCCCAGGGTAATAAGGCACACTTTGTCGGCGACAAACTTTCATCAACCATGGCAGCGATCCTTAAAGCCGAATAAGGATGACTCATAAAAATGTCAATAGCCGCCCTAGACTTTGAAGGTTTAATAAGGAAGTTCCGTAAAGATTTTGCAGCACTAAACATAGCGATCTGATACTCATCCTCAGTAAACTCTTCCTCGGAGAGCAGTTTCACAGAAATTCCCGCAGCCCCCCCTATCCCCGTGTAAAACCCTTCAAGGGTATACAAGGCTTTCGCTAATTGCGGTCCATATCCTACATTTTTAACGGCGCGATCAGCTCTACCCTCCATAGTCCTCATAAAGACAAAAATAATAACCCCTAAAACTACCCCAATCAAGTAAAATGTAAGGAAGCTCATAGTCTGTTGAGCAAAGGCATAATCATAAAACGTTGCGGGAATACTGAAAATTTTCCTAAACCATAATTCAGCGCCTATCACGAAAAGTAGTAATAAAACGTGGTTTTCTTTCAAGTGCGCCATTTCGTGGGCTAAAACTCCCCGCCATTCTTCATCTGGAAACTCAGAAGGATCATTACAAACTAGGGCCATCCTTTTATCAAAAAAAGCCCCATAAGCAAAAGCGTTAAGAATTGGCGCGTGAACAATTCCAAGTTTGATATTACTCTTAACCCCCATTTTCTCCTTTACTTCTTGGAGGATAGTTTTAATCCTTTCATCTTCTAAAGGCTTTATACCCATCAAAACCCTTAGAGCGGGACCTGAAGCGAGATAGATTAAGAAATTTACAATGAAAAGCGATTCATAAATATGGCCAAGAGATATAAACCTCCAAACAATAATGTAAGCAATCAAGTATAAGAAAAGGTAAAGGTATTGGGGAGAGAGAAATCGCGAGGTTAGAATGTATTTTTTACCAAAAAGGAGGAAACCAAGAATTAACATTACCCAAAAAGAAATACTTAAACCTATACCAAAAATCCTATTATCATCATAAATATCCGCCAATATATATGATCCAAGGATGATACCATAAAAAACAGTAGTTATTACTATGAGTTTGTTCCAAACGGGATACTCACGTATCATCCAACTTTCCATCAAAGCCATAACGAAGATACCTACAAGTATGGCCATCAATATATCCGTGCTAATCATCAATGTTGCAAAGGTCACCATCCCCATAAAAGAAAAATCAAGGGACTCATCATGCACTCCGTGTTTTAAATATTTTAAAAATTCAGTTAAGAAAATCACGAGAAAAAATAGGAAAAACACAAACCCTATTCCGCGTAAAATTAACCCATCGGTATCTTCGAAAGAAAAAATCTTTCCAAAAAGATCAAATATGTTCAAAATATGATACCCACCTTTGTTTCTAATTTAAAAACGTTTTTTATATGTCTGTTCTAAGTCAAATTTTGCCGTACTTGAAATGATCATGACGCTTATTACCCCTGCTTGTACAGGGTCAGTAACAACTAAATCTGCTTCCTTTGTCACGCTTCCTGCCATGTTTAAACTAATAACCGGTATTCCTGCCTTTTCTCTTAACTCTTTAACTGCTTTAGCGATTTCGCCTCCCATAATTGAGCCTGCAAGAACTAAAATACTTGCACGGTGTAATCTTGCAACGGCGCTAACGGCTTCCGCTATCTTTTGTTCGCCGACAACAGGGCTGGTATCAACCGAAACTTGTTCTCCACGAATGTTGTGTCTGTCCGCTTCCGTGATTGCTCCCAAAGCCACCTGTGCTACTTGTGCTCCCCCTCCAAGAACTATAACGCGTTTACCGTAAACTTCGGAAAAGAGGGGGACCTTTTCGACCCCAATAACGCCTTTAATATTTTTTAACTCCTTTTCAAGCTTTCCAGAATCTTTAATGTTCTCGATCTCTATTTCTGTGTGCGCAGTTTCATCAAACTCTTTGTAACTATGTAAAAACGTGATATTTCCGCCATTATCAAAGATTTTAGAAGTATACTCCATTAAAAGGCCTGGACGGTCATGGCTAATAATATAGAAGGCAACTGCTTCCTTACTCCTATAAAACTTGGGACTTTTAAGCCACTGAAGCCTCTGTGATAATTTTTCAGGGATATTTTCCTTTGAAACGTTTTCCTTATCCTGCAAACGAAAGTCCTCCAAAGAATTTTAAAGATAATTATATTTTAGGTGTTATCCACTTTTAAATAGATATAGTATTTTGAAAAAACAAAACTATTTGTACGATGTTATATAAAAATAATTAAAAAGAAGAGTAGAATAAAAATTACAAAAAGTTAGTATATATTGTGCTTCTCATTTTATTTTTAGTTTTCTTTGAGGTTGTGTTTTTTTATGGAGGCTGACTCTTTTGTTGAAGAACTTCGCGTTAGGAAGATCCGGGATGGGACCGTTATCGATCATCTTCCGGGAAATACAGCCCTTCGCATTCTTAATCTCTTAGGCTTACCGCAAAAAGACACCTTAAGCGTGTTAATAAACGTTGATAGTGAAAAGCTTGAGAAAAAGGATCTGATAAAGATCGAGAACAGATATTTAACCGAGGATGAGATAGCCGTATTAGGCTTCATAGCTCCAAATTCAACGATAAACTTCGTAAAAAACTACGCAGTCATCAGCAAGAAAAAGCCTGGCCTGCCAGAAACTCTAAGAAACGTAAAATGCCCCAACCCT
>JAEOSI010000187.1 GCA_016840425.1 Candidatus Wukongarchaeum yapensis | reverse complement strand
TCAAATAGGGGATTTAATAGTAGCTGTAGGAAAGCCGTGTGTCGGTGAAGA
Source organism: Candidatus Wukongarchaeum yapensis (assembly GCA_016840425.1). Classification (GTDB taxonomy): domain Archaea; phylum Asgardarchaeota; class Wukongarchaeia; order Wukongarchaeales; family Wukongarchaeaceae; genus Wukongarchaeum; species Wukongarchaeum yapensis. The sequence continues at coordinate 4,264 of JAEOSI010000187.1, read as the reverse complement.
AGTAGTAAGGGGAGATTCGCGTAAGGAAATAGCGGATTTGAAAGATATTATAGGTTTTTTGAAGCTTGAGAATGTGCATGAAATAATGCCTGTTGATTCGGAAGGAATACTTAGCAAAGCTAACCTATTAGCTCATTCGATAGGTAAAAATGTAAATTTTTACGAAAACATTAAATTTGATTTAGAGAAGTCAGCTGGTCCTTCTACAACGGTGTTAGTTATGATTGACAAGAATAAAGTAAAAGAGTTTTTAAAATATTTATATAAACCTTACTCTCTTATTGGAGAAATCGTCTAAAACTATTTTTTAAATTAGTGAAAAAGTACCAAAATAACTTAAAGAGCAGCAAAGCATTTACTCTAAACTTCTGTACTACAATTGTAGTACAGAACACAACTTTTAAATATCAACTCTTAACCTAAGAGCAGAAAAACACTTACTCTACACTTATGTACTACAATATTATTAACCCTACAATGAAAATAACCCTCGATCTGAGCGTATTTTGAAGGAGGTAAATTTTTATGAAGGACGTAATTTTTGCTCGTGCAAAGGAAAAAGGCGAGGAATTTGTCAGGAAGATAAAGGGTAAAAACCCTGTTTTTGTATGCGTTATAGGCAACTCTGAAACAGGAAAAATACCCGGCTTATCCGCTGCAGGCGCAGTTCCAGAGATCACAGATTTAACGCCCCCAGCAGACGTTGAACTCCTATTTTACGGTGAGTGCAAAGTGATTAGCGAAGTACCTATGACGCCTGATGGCATACCCACCCCGGGGATAATCACGATGTCTGCTCAAAGGCTGTCAGATATGCCTCTCTTTGTTGTGGATGGTGGTGTGCGCGTAAAACCTCACGTACCCTACATAGATGTTGGCGGTAAACCTGGTGGAAACATCTTGACGGGTGAAGCGGTTGAAGACGTTGAGGAGGTCATTGAACGTGCAACCCTTACGGGTAAACAGTTTGCAAAGACAACAGATTACGTCGTAGTAGGAGAAAGCATAGCTGGTGGAACAACAACAGCTTTGGGTGTCATGGTTGCCATGGGCATCGATGCAGATGGAAAAGTAAGTAGTAGTATGCCGCAAAATCCTCACCAACTAAAAACAGAGACGGTAAGAAAGGGATTAGATGCCAAAGGAGCCAAGGCTGGTGACTTTGAAGATGATCCTTTTGGAGCTGTAAGCTTTGTGGGTGACCCTATGATACCCGCCTTCGCGGGGGTAGTGATGGGTGCTGCTGAAACAAAGCCTGTGATAATGGCTGGTGGTACGCAGATGTGCGGTATCCTATCTGTAATCAGCAAAATAGCTCCAAAAGTGCTTGAAAACGTGGCTATAGGCACTACACGTTGGATCGTTGAAGATAAGACAGCTGACATAGTAGGCTTGGTGGATCAAATAGCAGATGTACCCATTATTGCAGCGAATATAAACTTTAGCAACTCAAAATATGAAGGACTAAGAGTTTATGAAACAGGCATCGTCAAAGAAGGCGTGGGCGCAGGAGGCATAACCCTCGCAGCCATGCTAAAATCAGAAGAAATAACCATGGAAAAAGTTTTAGAAGAAATCGACAAAAACTACCAAGAACTCCTAAACAAACGACAAGCAAAAAGAGCATAAAAAAGATAGGGAAAAGAAAAATCAATTAAAAAATTTTATTTGTTTTCTTTTCTTCCTACCCTTAAAAGTTTTTTTAAGGGGGGTTTTTTAGGAAAAGTTTTTTTCCTTTTATTTTTATATGAGAAGATTTGTTTGAGTTTTCGTTACAAAGTATTTCTTAATTTTTTGAGGTGTGTCGTGCTTTGGTTGATTTTCACTTAGCTACGCCTGATGAGATAAGGGCTGGTAAAACAACTGATGTTTACTTTAGTCGGGCGAAAGAAGTTTTGGAAGCCTTTAATGTCCCAACTGAAAAAGTTGTCGCAGAATTTACAGTAAGTTCCTTCCCCAAGCCTTGGAATTGGGGTGTTTTTTGTGGTCTTGAAGAGGTTATAGCTCTCTTAGAAGGTGTTGAAGGTATAGATGTTTATGCTATTCGGGAAGGAACAATTTTCCAAACAGAAGATCACAAAGGTTTCAGGATCCCTATCATGTTTATTGAAGGGAAATACTCTCAATTTATTGAGCTTGAAACCCCGATTTTAGGCCTTATTTGCCAGGCTTCAGGTGCATGTACTACTGCGGCAAGAATGAGAAAGATTGCCCCCGAAACTCCCCTCGTTAGCTTTGGAATAAGGAGGATGCATCCCGCCATCTCCCCGATGATTGACCGTGCAGCATATATCGGAGGATTCGACGGTGTTTCCGGGGTAAAAAGCGCAGAAATAATAGGCATCCCTCCAAGTGGAACCATGCCCCACTCTCTTATCATCTCCTTTGGAAGTTTAGAAGCAGCTTTGAAAGCCTTTGACGAAACTCTTCCAGAGGATGTGCCGAGAATAGTTCTTTGTGATACCTATTTTGATGAGAAATTAGAGAGCATAAAAGCTTGCGAAACCCTTGGGAAAAGGTTGAAAGCTGTGAGACTAGACACTCCAGGGAGTCGTAGAGGTAATTTTAAATCCATTATAAAAGAGGTGCGCTGGGAGCTCGATATAAGGGGTTACAAGGATGTTGGAATCTTTGTAAGCGGGGGAGTGAAAGAAGAAGCCGTGCGAGAACTTAAAGACTATGTTCAAGGATTCGGCGTAGGTACAAGCGTAAGTTCTGCTTCAACCATAGACTTTGCCATGGATTTAGTTCAAATAGGAGAAGAATATGTGGCAAAACGGGGAAAACTCGGCGGTAAAAAACAAGTATACCGTTGCCAAGAATGTTTCACAGATACCATCAATAAATTTGATGAAAAACCGCCAAAATGCCCAAAATGCTCAAAGGAAACTACCCCCCTCCTCCAGCCCATAATAGTAAACGGAGAGGTAAATTATGACCTACCTTCAGCAAAACAAATCCGAGAATTCGTCCTACACCAATTAAAAAACCCAGAAATAACAATCTAAAAACCCAAAAAACTATATAATGATTAAACTAAAAAATAGATCAAAATTTAGATAAGAAAATATTTATTCTCAAAAACCCTTATTTTATATAATAAGTATAAAATAAGGGAAAGGATAATCTAATGAAACGCTCTACTTTTGCTTTTCTAAGCTTTCTAGTCCTAAGCATGGTCTTTGTCTCAACCAATACTCTCAATACTAATGCAAATCCTACTTCTATTACAACTAACCAAGGAGAGTTAGTAACAGTACCTGAAAGCACTACTTCAGTAAATTTTGACGGTAAAATCTTCACTTCAGAGTGGGATGATGCCTATCACACAACTCTGACCCTATGGAACTACACAGACCCAGAAGAACAAATAGGAAAAGATTATTCGTGGACTGTGGACTTCTGGATAAAACGTGACAATAACAACATCCTTATGGCGGAAAAAATAAACAACCCAGAAATAAACAATGACTTCTGTCTCATGGTATCAATCGTTGTCGACATGTTCGGTATTTACCCATTTGACCTTATGGGCGTTCGCGGAGATAAAACTCACACGCTTGAGCCCCTAGACATGTTCGGACATCCCGAAGAAACAGAAGAAGGACCTGAACCTGATGATAATGTAACCTTAGGAGGAACTATTGATGTCTATGGTAGCACTTATTACTCCTATTCTACGGGTCCAAGCGCTGAATGGACTCGACCTTTAGAAACTGGTGATTACTATGATATTGGATTACATCAAGGAATCGCTTTCTTCGTAATGGTTCTCTATGATGACGGTTACCAACATGGACCACCAGCGATGACCGAAATGGAAGATGTGCTTGTATTTACTTTAGAAAGTTTAATGATTCCTTACAGCACAACAAACGTATACTTTGACGGCAACATAGATGAGTCTAGTGAGTGGGGAGACGCCCTTTACAATGAGGTTCACCTAAATAACGGTACTGAGGAGTGGAATGGGTACTTTTGGTTAAAATATAATGATACGCACCTCATGTGTGCGATGGTTGTATACCAAACAACAACTGCTGGAAACTTCACCTTCATGGCGCTTATTGCCAATAGTTCAAACTTTAATGCGAATGGATATGGAACCGACCTTCTTGGAGTACTAGGAGATAACAGCAACAGTAAAACCAAAACTTACGACCTATGTTTTGTAGAAAACGTTGAAGGCGATGATACAGAACCTAAGCCTGATACCGAGCTTGGCGGTAGCAACGATACCTACGGCGCTACCCACTATCATAGC
>JAEOSI010000186.1 GCA_016840425.1 Candidatus Wukongarchaeum yapensis | reverse complement strand
AGCTTTTTATTTCTTCTGAAAGTGTTGAGAAACATTCTTCTAACCTTTTAAAACCCCAAAGCGGTTCTAGTTTTTCAGCTAGTTCTAAGGGCGGATTTTTCGGGTCAAACTCCAAAACACTAGGTAACTTACTTGGGAACAAAAGTATTTACCTCATATAATAGATCTTGCTAAATATGAAAATAATAAAGCCTATTTAAGTACTATTGGTATGTATTCCATATACTCTCTTAAAAATAACGGTAAAAAAAGTTAGCTTTCTTTTAAAAATATGACGGTATTTTATTTTGAACCAACTTTTTTATTAAAAAATAATGTAATTGCATTTCATAAATAGTGAAAACCAGATGAAAGAGTGAAAAATTATCAAAAAAAAGTTTGAAAATATTTGATAAGGGGGGAGAATAGCAGGTTGTTTAAAATTGTTTAAATCTTTTTTTATCCTAATCTACTCTAAGGACTTTTTTGGAGGCTTACGTTTTTTTGAAAAAGCAAAATGAAGATGGACATGATCTATTTTTAACAGAGGACTTTGATCTGATACTCCTTTATATTTATTGTTATCAAACCGCTTTTAATGAAGAAGGAGTGGAAAAGGAAAATTTGGCAGAAGTTTTTAGAAAAATGGATATGGCCTCAGAATGGACGGAAAAAGGTCTTAAAAACTTATTAAACGAAGGGTTGGTCAAAAGAAAAAATAGTAGATATTTTATAGAAGATGCTGAAAGCTTTATTAAAAGGATCCTATTAACAGTTAGAAACGAGGGAGAGGTAAGAGAAGGGGAAATTGACTCTCTGAACCAAAAAAGAATTGGTTTAATTTCGGGTTGTTTATCTTTCCAAATTATTCCTTCTTCTCATCATAAAAAAGTGGCCGATTTTATCCGTTTATTTTTCAGAGAGTCCCCTGTTTTCATCAGGGAAGTTGTGCAAAAACTTGAAAATGAGGTCTTATGTAAGGGTATTGTTAACACTGAACCTAAGTTTCATCAAGGGACTGGTTCTTTAATTTTTTGGCTTTATAACTGTAATATATCCTTTGGCCGGTTGATGGCTAGAAAATGTAATCTTGACATTTTGGCTGAAAATATCGGTAAAACAGTTCCAAGGTATCATAATGGTACTGCTCGCTTAATATTTTCTTTGTACGGTTGGCTTTGGGGCTTTGCGAGAAAGGTCATCCAAAAAATCGAAAAAGCTTTAGTTAAAAGCTTGGAGGCTACAGTTCCGGAGTACCATCTTGGGACAGCGCGTCTTATTTATAATTTGAATGTATGTGATAGAGATCTTGCTAAGCTGATCTTAGATGAGTGTGATCCAGAAATTATGGGTGAAAGTATAGGGAAAACTTCTCCAGAACTCCATTTTGGAACAGGTCACCTGCTCTATGCCATCTATGAAACTAGTCCTGATTTCGCCTTAAAAGTGGTGGAAAAAAGCAAAGAAAAACTTCCTTCCACCTTTTTAGAAGATAATACCGATCTATTTTCAAGCGAACTTAAAGAATGGCTTTCAAAATAAAATAGAGAGTTGTAAGTTGAAGGAGCCGCGCCTTCAAACTTGATTGGTGGAATAAAACATGAAAGAGCTGGATGTTGAAATTTATAAACAGATTAGAGAATATGCACTTAAATTAGTGATTAGAGGTTATGTTACAGCTCATGGAGGGAATATAAGTGTTCGGGAGGGAAATTCTATTTGGATAACGAGACATGCTACATCCCTTGAAGAAGTGAAACGGGATGATATCGTTAGGGTTTATGTTGGTAAGCCTTCTGATAATGATATTATCGCTTCAACGGAAGCAATTGTTCATAGGGAGATCTATAAGAACAGCGGTAACCTTGTGGTTATGCATGTTCATCCTCCTTATTCTGTTGCGCTTTCATTTTTTTATGATGAGATAATTCCTTCAGATGTGGAAGGCTATCATATAATGAAGAAAATACCCGTTGTAGAAGGGGCTCCTGGCTCTAAAGAACTTGCTGAAAACGTTTCAAACGCTTTATCAAAACATCTTGGGGTAATTGTGAGGGGACATGGCGTGTTCACTGCTTCAAAATCCATCGAAACAGCTTACCATTTAATATGTATCGTGGAACATTCATCAGAAATCTTCTACTTGAAGGAGATGATGAAGTCACATTACGGTGATAAATTTATATAATCAAGAAAGTTCTAAAACTGTCTCATTTACATGTTTTTTTATGTTTAATAGTTCCGTGTTATTGCTCTTTATCTTGGTGTATAATGGGTAAAATCCTTGTTCCTGAATGGAAAAATTTTTAATCTTAGGAGCCACAATGTCATTATCGTATTTAGACTGAATCCTTAAAATTTGCCTGTTATTCTTAAAAGTAGAAAGGATTAACACTCAAAAAAACGCTTTTAATGGCTTTTAATTGGGAATTTAATTAGGGTGGGTGGAATTATGTTTTACAACTTCTATAACTTATCAAAGTACTATGATATCGCCTTTTCACGAGATATTTCAAGAGAAGTAGAATTTTTTATTCATTGTTTTAAGAATTATGCGAGTTTTGAAGTGAAAAGAATTTTGGAACCAGCTTGCGGTAGCGGTATTCTTCTTGTTGCTTTTGCCAAACAAGGATATAATATCACTGGATATGATTCTAGTCCTAAAATGGTAGAATATGCAAAAGAACGAATCGAGAAATCAGGATATGCTGACAAAGCAGATGTCGTATTAGGCGACATGAGAACAATGACGTTCAATCCGAAATTTGATGTTGCAATAAATCTTATCAATAGTCTCGGTTATTGCCTTTCAAATAACGATTTGATAAGTCATTTCGGATCTATTGCTGAATCTCTTCGTAAAGGTGGACTTTATATCGTAGAAATTTCATGCGCATGCGAAGACGTAACGAATGAGAAAAAACCAGATGAAATTTGGTTTTCAGAAAGAGAAGGGATTAAAATAGAAGCGACATGGTGTCCTGAGAGTTATGACTTGACAAATAAAATAAGACATGTTAATTTTATGATGAAAGTAGAAGATGGTGGTAAATTTTTTGTGTTTGAAGAAAAACATGATCTAAGACTCTGGTTCTTCGAGGATTTCGAGAGAATGGTTCAAGAAGCTGGGTTTAAAATAAAGGCAATTTATGATCAAAATTACGACTTAATTCTAAATAATGATCATATTACTGGTGAACTGGGTGCCCTTTATTACGTTCTTGTGAAGGAGTAAAAGTAGTTCTAAATAAGCAGGATTTAAATGGAGCAAAGTAAGGATTATTACAGAGTTTTAGGCTAAGTTTTTGTAAAATTTTCTTCTTTTTTATGCAACATTTGAACTTTAAGTCGTTCTTCGGCTGCTGTTAAAATAGCTTCAAGCATTTTAGTATAAGATATCTCTGCAATTTTTGCCATTTTTGCCAGGTGTCCGTCCCAGCACCAACCTGGGTTTGGATTTACTTCAAGAAGTTTTGGTTGACCTTCAGCATTAAGTCTCCAGTCGAAACGTGCATAGTCCCGACACTCAAGCCTCTCGAACAATTTCAAACACCATTCCACGATGGATTTTTCTGTCTCATCTGGAAGGTCAGCACGGATAGATTTGATGTTCCAATAAGGCGAATCAGGAATCCATTTAGCTTCATAACCACAGATTTTAGGTAATCCTTCTGGAAGAGTAGAGTAATCCTCCTCAATAATAGGTAAAACTGTATAGGATTCAGGCGGGTTGCCTATAATGCCCACACTGAGGTCTTTTCCTGTGAGAAATTCTTCCACAATGATAGGTTTATCGTAGCCAAATTTCTCCCGTATTTCTGAAATGGCATTTACAAGCTCTTCAATACTGTTTACTACACCTCTTTGCGTAATCCCGAAACTTGAATCGCCAAAATTAGGCTTTACTATTACAGGAAAACCAAAGGTTAGTTCAAAAGTTGTGTCTTCAGGCTTTATGAAAAAGGCTTCTGGGACAGGAATTTCAATTTCTTTTGCAATACCGCGGACCAGCGATTTGTCATAACAGTAAGCGATACCTTGGGGACCTGCACCCGTATAAGGAATACCAAGGCTCTCTAGGAGAGCGGGTACGTGGAGCTCATGTCTTGCAATGTTGTTATAACCCTCATCACATAGATTAAAGACGAGATCTATTTTTGTCCTCATTTTCAATAGATCGTGGTAGAGAGTATCATGATTGGTAAGATATGTAAAATTGTAGCCATCTACTTCTTTTAATGCTCCTTTCATTTGATCAATTGTATAAAAATCATCTTCGTCAAAGATACAAAATGGTTTTAAGATATCGGGTTTTGTAGGGTCGCCTAAGATGACAACTATGTTCTTTAACTTTTTTTTCCTTT
>JAEOSI010000029.1 GCA_016840425.1 Candidatus Wukongarchaeum yapensis | reverse complement strand
CAAAAGTTAAAAAGACATCCACGGGCTCAAGGGTTCTATTAGGGGTTAAAGGAGTTAAACTCGAAGGAGGATCAGGTTCATTTAAAACGATTTTTTTCCTATAAGTAAAACTGCTATTCCACCAATCATATTCTGCCTCTGTTCTTGTTTCAGAAAAATTTTTATTAGTGTTTTCTCCAATGCAAGGCACATTTTTTTCAACACCTTCCCCCCCTCTTTTTAGAAGTGGAAAAGGGCTAACAACTAGTAAAGATACGACAAAAAATAACAAAACTATGCTTGACCAAATCTGCTTTCTGCAACTTTTCCCCAAATACAAGAGCCATTCCGATCCTAAAAAAATCAACGTATAATAATATCTTAATTATTATATTATACCAAACTAGATTATTTATTTTTCTCGCTTTTAATCAGTAAAATAAATTTTATACTCCTATCCCATGATATATTTTTGACCAAATTCTATTTCCGTTAAGAATGGCTCTTAAAAATCAACTTAATTGATAAAAATTGAGAAAAAAATAAAAAATAGGTTGATAGAATTCTTTTATCGCTTTTACTGTCCCATTTTTGGTATGTCTTTCTTTGTTCTTTCAATCTCTTTTTCTGGCAATTCAAAGTCCGTTAGTTTTCCTTCAAGGTACTCTTCAAACCCTTTAAGATCCAACAGTCCGTGTCCACTGCAATTGAAAAGTATGACCTTTTTTTCACTAGTTTCTTTACTCTTCAAAGCCTAATCAATAGCTGCCCTCACAGTATGGTTTGTTTCAGGAGCAGGAATTATTCCTTCATACCTTGCAAACATCTTCGCTGCTTCAAACAGCGGGTTTTGCTTATAATAAACAGCATTCATTACTCTCTCCTTAACAAGCAGACAAAGAATTGAAGCACTTCTGTGATATCTAAGACCCCTTGCATGAATGTCGCTCGGAACAAAAGTATGGCCTAAAGTATACCTTTTAGCGAGTGGAGTAAGCTTAGCGGTATCCCCAGAATTATACACATAAAGCCCTTTGTTACTCGCATTAGTGAGCTTAAACCCCGTGTAATCAATACCTAAAACAAGCTTCTTCATCCGGATCGCAGTGGTGCGGATGAAACCTGAAAAAAACCCGTTTAAGCACGGTAGTCTTGATCCTCCGATCGAACTTCTGCAACGTGGTGAAGTGGGGTAGTTGATGGAGGCCTAGGAACTTCATCACCCTGTCAAGCCCTGTAAACGCTCAACAATATCCTGTGACTCTTCTCCTCCAACTACTTTAAAACAAGGATAACACGGTGATACCAAACCGTGTACAACTGGTTAGAAAGCCTGCTCTGGTGAAGAGGCGAGTCCCCTAAGAAAAACCTTGGAAAGAGCCTTAGCAATCTTTATAAAACGAGAATCCCCACAAACTATAGAATGTTCCGCTCTTTGAGTAACTTTAAACTACCAAAGTAGAAGGAACGCGGTATAAATCATACGGTTTCTACAGAGCCGTGTACAATAAAAAACAAGCAATAACCAAACAATATTGAAAGAGGAATTAAAATGGAACAAATAAAGATTTTACTAGATGAGAATGAAATACCTAAGCAATGGTATAATATCCAGGCAGACCTACCTACACCTCCGAAACCATACCTACATCCGGCAACAAAAGAGCCGGTGAAGGCGGAGGATATGGCGCCGGTCTTTCCGATGGAATTGATAAAACAGGAAATGAGTACAGAAAGATGGATTCCTATACCGGAAGAAGTTAGAGATGTTTACAGGCTTTGGAGACCCACGCCGTTGTATAGGGCAAAGCGATTGGAGGAGAAATTGAATACGCCAGCGAAGATATATTACAAATGGGAAGGGGTTAGCCCTCCGGGAAGTCACAAGCCAAACACTGCCGTTGCACAAGCGTATTACAACATGAAAGAGGGTGTGGAGAGGCTCGCAACAGAAACAGGAGCGGGTCAGTGGGGAAGTGCTTTAGCTTTTGGCACATGTCTCTTTGACTTAGATTGCACCATATATATGGTAAAGATAAGTTATGAACAGAAACCTTACAGGCGAATTCTTATGGAGATATGGGGTGCAGAAGTATTTCCCAGCCCAACAAAGCGAACAAACGTAGGGAAAAAGATATTAGAGAAAGACCCAGAGTGTACTGGAAGCTTAGGCATAGCGATAAGTGAGGCAACCGAGGATGCAGTAACGCATGAAGGCACGAAATATTCGCTTGGAAGTGTTCTTAACCATGTTTTGCTCCATCAGACGGTTGAAGGTTTAGAGTTGAAGAAGCAGTTTGAGCAAATCGATGTTTATCCAGATTATATGTTTGGATGCGTTGGTGGGGGCAGTAACTTTGCGGGGCAGTGTTTTCCTTTTGTAGGAGATAAGCTGAAGGGTGAGAACCCCGATCTGCAAGTGATATCATGTGAACCGACGGCATGTCCAACGCTGACAAAAGGAATTTATGCATACGATTACGGTGATACCGCAATGTTGCAGCCGATTGCTCTAATGTATACACTTGGACATGATTTCGTTCCACCACCTATACATGCAGGTGGATTGCGTTATCATGGCGACGCTCCGCTATTATGTAAGCTTACATACGAGGGCTATATGGGTGCGGTTGCATATCATCAGAACCCAGTGTTTGAAGCCGCGACTCTATTTGCACAAACAGAAGGTTTTGTCGTAGCGCCTGAGACCGCACACTGTGTGAAGGCAGCGATAGATGAAGCAAGGAGATGCAAAGAAACAGGCGAGGAAAAAATAATCTTCTTTGCGAACAGCGGACATGGACATTTTGATCTGGCAGCATACGATGCATACCACAACGGTAAACTCGTAGATTACGAGTATCCTATTGATCTCGTCAAACAATCCCTGGAAAAATTACCAAAAATCTAAAAACCCATTTTTTTCTATTTTTTAAACTTTTTTCGGCGGGGAGGTCTCCCTCACGAAAGCTGGGAGATTAAAGCTGAACAATAATAAACTATTTATAGTCATACGAATAACAATATAAAAGCGTAGGGTAGGGACTATCCGAATTTACGCCTGCGGAGATGGATAAATAATAATCCAGTCGTTGAACCAGGAAGCTCCCTGTGATGGCTGGGAGTAGTTCATACATGTATAAAATAGGGTTTCTAGTTAACCCGATAGCCGGCATGGGTGGCGCTGTAGGGCTAAAAGGGACTGATGGTAAGTCATATTTAGAAGAGGCTATTAAAAGAGGCGCGATACCTCTTTCACCTCGTAAAGCAAAAGTTACATTACAGAAATTATATGAATACCGACACGATTTTACTTTATTGACGTGTTCTGGGGTTATGGGCGAAAATATCATAAAAGAAGTAGGGTACAAAAAATATACCGTTTTATATCACCTGGAAGGTCCCAATTATTCTACTGCAGAAGATACAAAAAAGGTTTGTAATTTATTTTTGGAATTCAAGGTGGATTTCATTCTATTTTGTGGTGGAGACGGTACTGCTAGAGATATCTTTACTGTCGTTAGAGAAGAGATACCTATTTTAGGAATACCTGCCGGCGTAAAAATGCATTCTGCTGTTTTTGGAATCACTCCTAAAATAAGTTCTGAGATCGTAAAGATGTTTCTGAAAGGAAAAACCGAAACACAAGAAGCAGAAATAATGGACACAGACGAAAATTTATACCGAAAAGGAAGATTACAAACAAAAATTTACGGGTATGCAAAAACACCCTATGTCCCAACTTTAGTACAAGCTGGTAAATCTATATTTTATAATGAGTCTGATAGCGAATCAAAAGAAAATATTGCACAATTTGCGTATGAATTTATGAATGATGATTCTTTGTATATCCTTGGTGCAGGAACTACGATTGAAGCTATTGCTAGCAAACTTAAGATTAAAAAAACTCTTTTAGGAGTAGATCTCGTCAAGAATAGAAAACTAATAATGGCCGATGTCAATGAAAAAGAAATTTTAGATGTTTTAGAAAAAGAAAAAAAAGCAAAAATTCTTATAAGCCCAATAGGTGCACAAGGATTTATATTCGGGAGAGGAAACCAACAGATCAGTCACCAAGTTATAAAAAAAGTCGGTATTGACAACATAATTATTTTAGCAACACCGTATAAATTGTCAAAAACGCCAATCCTTTTAGTAGATACTGGTGATGAAGAATTAGATAAAAAATTAAGTGGATATCAGAGAATAATAACAGGATATAGAATAGCTCAAAGACATCAAATAGGGCTCAATACTGCGTAGGTTTTTCATTATTTTTCTGATCTTATTAAAAAAAATAAAATTTATATAACAATCTGAAGGTTTTCTACAGAGCCGTGCATCAAAAAATCACCCCTATTTGATTTTTATAATCCAAAAAGTTAACTTTCCTTTTTTACAACTTTTAATAAAATCACTGTCTTTTAAAATGAAAGGAGGAAATTGAATGATTTATGAAGATTTAAAAACTCTTATAGAGATTCCAGGAGTTTCAGGTTTTGAAGAAGAAATAATGAACACAATAAAAAATATAATAAAAGAAAGAAGCCTTGCTGATAAATGGTTTCTTGACAATATAGGGAACTTTTACTGTATCCGTGAAGGATCTGATAAATCTGAACCAGTACTTTTAACTGCCCACGTAGATGAAGTAGGAGGAGCAGTAAAATATATCGACGAAAATGGGATGATCTATTTCACCCCACAAGGAGGCGTGGAAGCAAAAATTTTCCCAGGACAATGGGTTAAAATAATAACAAAAGACAAAAAAACGATTCTAGGCTCTGTTGGAACTATACCCCCCCACCTCAAAAAAGGAAGCACTGAAAAAGAGCCCAAAATAAGCGAATTATGGATCGACATAGGCGCAAACTCTAAAGAAGAAGCAGAAAAAATCGGCGTCAAGAAATTTAACCAAATCATAATAGACCGAGGAATTGAAAAATTAGCCAGCCCAAACCGTATAATGGGAAGATGTTTCGACAACCGTATTGGATGCACAGTTTTAATCCACCTCCTCCAAACTCTAGCCGAAAATAATTGGAAAGATAGCACTATAATAGGCGCATTTACAGTACAAGAGGAAATAGGCCTAAAAGGGGCAACCGTCGCCGGAAGAATAGCCGCAACAAAGCACAAAACAAAAACTGCCATAGTCATCGACACTACAAGTATAGGCGATTTTCCAGGTGTTAAAAAACAAGATGCCCAAGCCAGTCTCGGCAAAGGCCCAGTTGTTAGGGTGACAGACACACGAATGATTGCAACACCTTGGCTACGAAACCTGATAATAGAAACAGCAGAAAAACACAAAGTTCCCTATCAAGTCGGTGTCATGCACGGAACGACAGACGCCATGGCCATACAACTTGTACATGAAGGTTATGCCGTTTGCGCTATCTGCCCTCCGGTGCGGTATTCTCATTCTCCCTCCCAAGTTGCCGACCTTAGTGACATCGAAAACACGGTAAAACTTGCATATCTAACCATAAAAGAGCTGGCTTCTCAATAAAACGCAATTAACCTCTCTCATAAAATAACCAAGACTATCTTTCAATAAATTTGCTTTAATTTCTGTCCAAACAAAACAGAAACTATCTCTCAAAAAAGGTTTCTACCACGCGTAAAATCGTAGAAAATGGCATGTTTTTTGATACGTAAAGCAGCCTCCTCTTTATCCACTCGGTGATCCTATTTCTATTTGAGGGCCAATAATACCTGCTGTCTAAAAGGAAACCCATGGCATAATCATCTTTATGACGCCATGCCCTTCCAAGGGATTGATTAACAGTTTGTATCGCGTCATCAGAATACCACTGGCTCCCCATACGCTTCTCCTTCCTTTCATAGTACTCTCTTTGCGCCGTAATTTTCGGATCAATAAGGGAAGCATAAGGCACTCCTACCATGATAACAGCCCTTGCTGCCTCATCAGGGAAATCTGCCCCCTCGCTTAAAGTTCCCCTACATACTGCGAAAAGGATCGCTTTATCTTTTTTAGCAATTTTTTTATAAGTCTCTAAAAGAACTTTTTTCGTTAACCCTCTTTCTATAAACACTGTAGAGTTTTTATCTATTTTCTGGAATATGCCCTCTTGTCTCCATATTTTGAGGAGATGTTCCTGATATCTGTAAGAAGGCGTAAAAACCAAAACTCCATTAGGCACCCTCAACGATATTTCTAAAATCGTTTCTCCATACTCTCTCACGATCTCCGGCTCATATCTTCTATCATATTTCGTAGTAAGTTCAACATCATTCGGCCCTCTCTTTAAGGCTATAACTTGGACATTTTCCTCCCTAATTATGGTGTCATAGGATTTAAGCACGCTTTCTTCTCCTATACCAAGTCTTTTAGCAGTGCCTTCTAAAGGGGAAAGGGTGCCGCTTGTTAAAAGAGTACAATGTGGTTTTTGTTCCAAAATCAGATTAAAACCGATTGAAGGTTCTAAACAAATCCACGAAAGCTTTTTTCTACCCTCTTCAACTTCAATGCATGCCACATATTTTTCCGGAGGATCTTCCAAAAATGATTCTAAAAAACTATGAACCGTGTTAATTCTTAAATGTTCTAGGGGAAACACTCTCCCCTGAGCCTTCATTATATCTGCATGTAAATCAACAATTTCCAGCCAAGAACCCACAAATTCTACCATAAACCCCTCAGTAATCCCAAAATCTCCAAAAATCTCAAGCATTGCACGCTTATCATATATCTGTGAACTCTTCCCTCCTTCAGGCTTTACCTCCTCTAAAAACCTTTGCAACCTCAAAAGCCTCTCCTCTAACTTGTGAGAGGATACCCCCGTCCCCAAACGAGTCTCCTCCAAAGCTCTCTCCAAAATACGGCTTGTTATCGTTCGGGATAACGCACCTTTTAAAACATTTTCCATGTTATGAGCTTCATCCAAAATAAGCATCTCCTCCTTTGTTCCAAGTTCGCCTAAAAACAAGTATTGATAAGATCCTATAGCAACCTTCCTCTCTAAAAAAAGTGCACGTGCGAGAAAATAAGGGCAAATCTTCTTCCTTTTCCCATACTCCAAAAGAGTCTCTACATCCGCTACCTCGGGAACATCCTTAGGCGCCACATCAACAATTCTCAAACCCCCCATCAAATCACAAATCAGTCGCTCCCCGCTCTTCACCTTTGCAATATCTCCCACTATGGAAACTTTGCCCTTCGAAACAAGATCTAAAAGATCCTCCCCCATAGCAGTCTTAACATGGGCAAAACATGCTTCAACAGCCAACTGATTACTCCCCAAACCCCTTATTCCTTCATCCAAACACAGATGAAGCCTCGAACCCTTCACAACACAATCAAAGTTAAAACCCTTAGCATTAATTCTTCGAGCCTCTTCCGTAACTTGCCGCATCTGGTTGTGAGTTCTGCTTAAATAAACAATCCTATGCCCCGTACACAACCCCGCAGACAAAATAGCAACAGTCTTACCGAACCCCGTAGGAGCCTCAAACAAACCAACAAGTCCCTCCTTAAAATCCCCGGAAATCAAATTATTAAAATCTTCCATAAAAACTCTCTGCTCCCCGTAAGGGTCATAAGGAAACAAATCCATAAAAGAATTCTGAGCCCCCCTATCAAGCTTCTCAGTCGTTTTACCCATAAACCAAACCAGCCCTAAAAAACAAAATTAATATCAAAGATAAAAGTACAAGAAAAATACAAAAAATAAACGGATAAAAAATAGCTCAAAGAGGCAAAAAACACAAGGAAAAACATCAAAACAAAAAAATGGTTTTTTTAAGACAAAATCACCTCAACTTATTTCCACAATGAGTACAATATTTTTGATCTGGGCTCAAGCTTGCTCCGCAATTCCAACAATAAGCCACAGAAGGTCTGGAATAATAATATTCCTTTCCTCTCCTCCTCCTCCTCCTGGCAATCATCCACACAAACCCGATAAACAAGGCCATCACTATCAAAACGCTTAAAATATCCTCAAAACTAACTTCGTCATCCCCGTCACCTGTCCACCACTCCACTCTCTCCATTCCCATAGACCTTCTAACCGAATTATAAGCATCAAGCTTCCCGTAACCCCAATAATCATTAGGAACACTCCCCTCATTCTCTACATATTCATCAACTATCGTGTTGTTTATCAAAATCTTGTAAACATCAGCAGGGCGTCCTTTCAAAGTATTGTTTCCTTCCAACATAAGCGCTATAGTTCCTGCAACATGAGGTGTAGCCTGACTAGTCCCCGCATAACCAACCCAACCAATAAGTCCACTACCTTGTCCATAATCCGCATCATTAGAAACAGAGGCAAAAACAAACATGCCAGGTGCAGTTATTGTAACAGTTTTACCACCATCTATCCTCGGTCCCACACTACTAAAAAAGGAAATATCTCCCACATCCCCCGGATAACCTTCAGGAAGATACGTGTTATAAGAAGCCACTGTTATCGCGTGATCTGCTGTAGCAGGAGATGTCAAAGTATAATGTGGTGTAACATGATCAAGCATCGTAACATTATAACTCCTATAGTCATACGCAACTGCATGAACCGACTCCTCATCCGAAATCTCACTAACATTAAAATACCAATTCCCTGTCTCTATATCCGAACCATCCCTCGTAATATTCACATCTACACGAACGGTGTCCCTTGGAGAAACCTTCTGCCTATACTCCATCGTATAGGCTGTCCAACCCCCTCCAACTAACAATCCTGTCTGCCAGGTAGTATTTTGTGGTGAAGAGGGAAGAGAAATCGCTACGCTTCCTCCTGAGGGATTATGGAGGGTGAAATTCATGCTCGTAGCTTTATTACGCCATAAAATCGTGAAAAGAACTTCATCATAAATAGTATCCCCTTCAACCATAAACCCTATCCTACTATTATTTGTAACTGAGGGGTAATACCAATGTTGTTCATTATCCGCCTGATTTGAAGCAGCAACAACGCAGGGCACCCCCCTACTATACGCCCATTCTACTGCTCTATCCACGTCATCTGATCCGTCCCAAAACTGCCACGTCTCAAAACCCAAACTTATAGATATAACATCTGCTCCCGCATTCACGCAATACTTTATACCATCTATAACATCTTTTATAGCGTCATCCCACGTATATGAGCCCGGTCTACCGACTTTAACAAAGATTATTTCAGCATCAGGGGCCACGCCAACATACTCCCTTCTTACAGGTGATATTTGGCCACCACATACGATGCTTGCAACATGTGTTCCATGACCATCATAATCTGTCTCAGTTGAATTGCCAAAAGGATCGTCATAAGTGAGATTAACACCACGATGCCAGTAGCTTCCAGTAGACTGGTCCCAAATCTTCCACACTTTACAAGTTCCCAGCCTCGTAACAACGCTACTACTTCCATCCCAAAGAAAAGCATCTTCTTCTCCTAAAGCCCAATCCGAATCTTCATTCTCATCCCTCACGAGCCAATCCTTATCTGGCAAGTATCCTGACGATGCGTCGAAAGCAACCCAAAGTAAAGATTCTCCAAAGTCCTTAATCCCATTCTCATTCATATCAACATAATAATACTGTTCACTGCCTATGGTATAAGTTTTTAAATCGTATGTGCCACCATCAGGCTTATAAAAGTCAGGTATCTTCCAATCAATCCCTGTATCAATTATCCCCACCTTTACCCCTCCCCCCGTAATGTCCAAATTTTCCCAACACCTATCAGCACCAATAGCTGGAACACTATCATCCAATCCTTCAACATTCACCGGATTAGTAAAGCCAGTTAAAATAACCACTGAAAACAAAAGAAAAGAAAAAAATAAAGAAAAACTCCTCCTTTTTTTCAAATAACCATCTCCACGCAACTAACAACAAAAATTAGCTATAATAAAATCAATTTTAAACTAATAAAAACCTTAAACATAATCGTTAATGCTCTATTACATACCTTATACAATAATATTATATTATTGATTCTGAAACTTTTCTCTTTTTCTCTTTTTTTGTGTTCTTATTTGATCACGAATATATCGGTTAATAGCGAACTTACTTTTTAATAATCTCACTTATATTGTCTTAAAACCCACCATTCTACAAACCATTTCAGAATTCCAGGGAATAAACCGGTAATGCCAAGTCTTCTAAACGTCATAATGCCAGTCCAATCACCCAAACTGATGAGTAAGGGTCCATTCCTAGGTTTATAAGCGATTAATGGCCGATTTTTTTTCAGCCGTTCTAAATTCTTTACTATCAAATGAGCGTGTTGCTCGGCATTCTGCGCAGTTTTTTCCTCCGGAATACTATTAATATCGCCCCCTACAAATATATTTGAATAACCTTTCAACTGCAAATATTTATTCACTTTTAACGCATTTTTATCCGTAAAAACTGACTTAGGAAACCCCTTCATAAAAAACGGATTCCATCTAATACCAGCACACCAAATACCAACATCTGCTTCAATAATCCTACCTTTGTTCGTTATAAAAACCCCATCTTTGTGATCAACAACCTTTTCACCAAAAATAATCTGAACTCCACTTTTTTCTAAAAAATTTTGAGCATAATGTGAAGCTTTTACCGGATTTCGCTCAATTAAACGATCATGTGGATGCACAATAATTACACGCTTATCCTCTGTTTTTGTCGCTAATTCCCCTGCTATTTCAGTACCAATCAAACCACCACCAATGATCAAAATACGTTCAGCATCCAAAACTTTAGCACTCATTTTGACAGCCTCAATACCAGACTTTAATGTGAAAACGTTTTTCTTGTCTTCAAGAAAGATGGGGTATTCAATGCCTGTTGAAATAACCAAATAGTCAAAATCGATTTTTTCCTTCTCAGTTTCAACAAATTCAGGAGTAACTTGCAATAAACTACTCTTTACTATTCGACTGCGCTTCAAAAAATAAGAAAAAGGAATAGTTATTTTCTGGAGATAACACGGATCAAAGATGACCTTGTGAATACTTGGCGTGTATTCAAAATAGGTTTTCTTATCAATTAGAGTGATTTCTATTTCCTTACGCTTATCCAATTTCCTAGCGATCAAAGCGCCACAGAAACCGCCGCCAAGAATAACTAATTTCATAAAAAGAGAAACCATAATATTGTTTAAAAATCTATCATACTTGTCCCTAAAATCAAAGATATTTCTTCAATCCTCAAAAATGGTTTTAAAATACGCTTCATCTTATTTCTTAGTCTCCAATCAACCTTACTTCTCCCCAGAAGAAACTTCGAAATCTTTTTCGCTAAAATTTGCCCCTTTTCATCAAAATCCGTTAAAACCAAAACCCTCCTATACTCCTTAGAAATCTCATCTGCAACCCCTACCAAAGGCTTCCCCTCCAAAGTAACTATTTCAACCGCCCAGTTCAAACTTCTAATCGCATCAGCATCTTTCTTCCCTTCACAAATCACAACATCAATATAACCTTCAACTTCCTCTTCAAAGGATAAAATTTTATCAATAATCTTCTCTAAAATCTTTCTCTTTTTGATGAGTTCAAATCTTTTTGAATCAAGACTTTTTTGATTTTTCAACAAAAAACCTCAAAATCAGCAAAATTTCATTTATTTCTAACTGATAACCCTGTTTTCATGCGTATAGATATTAAAACGATGCCCTCTCACAAAACAAATAAGAGTAACCCCTGAACGGTCAGCAAAAATTACGCCCGAATTTAAAGGAGCGCTCAAAGAAGCCACAATAGGAATACCAACCCTCGCCGCCTTAAGAACCATCTCAGCGCTCATCCTCCCCGTACTAAAAATAACAGCCCTCGAGAAATCTACTCCTTTCAAAGCACAAATTCCAATAACCTTATCCACCGCATTATGCCTACCTACATCCTCAGCACACGCAATAAGCTCTCCATCTAAAGTAAAAACCCCAGCCCCATGAGTCCCTCCAGTACGTTTGAAAACAACCGTATTTTCCGTCAATAAATTTCTCATCTTTAAAACGTCCTCCCCTAAAACTTCTGCATCAGAAACTACTAAAGGCTTATCCATACTATCAAGAAGCTTCAAATAATCACTACTCGACCCACAAGCCGTCGTAATAAGCCTCAAAACCCGCGAAGCTTTAACACGTACAGCTCCTTCCTTAATCGATAAATAAACATTGTTATCCTCAACCCTCACATCTAAAACATCACTAACCGACTTAACAACCCCCTCGGAAAAAAGATGCCCCACACCCAATTCTTCTATAAACTCTGGCAAAGCAAGAAGCGTAACAAAATGCTCCCCTCCAACAAAAATATTAACAGGGACCTCAACAGCCACTTCATCCAAAACCTTTCTTTTTTCCTCTGTCCGTAAATTAAACCTAACAACATTCACAGAAACAGTACGCGAAAGAGATTTACTCATAATTCACCCTCTAAAAAACCTTAATAAAAAAACAAAAACACCCCTCCATTAAAAATATCTCCGTATAAACCAAGAAAAAATAGTAGAAGTAAAGGGGGAGGGAGGGCGCACCTGGAAATAAAAATCCGCCTATTAAGCATAAACTAGGTGCGCCATGACAAATAATATTTTATAATTATAAAAATTTTATGGTATCCTTCTTCACTATTAAAGGGAGAATTCCCGAAAAAAAAGAACCATCTTTGAGTTTCGGCGTTTTATTGCCCTAATAATCTATTCCAATAACCCAATATAAGCCACATCAGTTATAACTTAACCCCCTTATCTATCATCCTAAAAACTTTTTTACCTCTTCCTCCGGCATTTCATAACTATGCTCCTTGTCCGGAAACCTCCCCTCCACCACCTCCTCTTTATATTTCAAAACCGCTTTTTTTATCTCCTCCTTCAAATTAGCATACCTCTTGACAAATCTCGGCAAAAACCTCTCAAACAAACCTAACATATCATGAAGCACAAGAACCTGACCATCACAATAAACACCCGCCCCAATCCCCATAGTTGGCACCTCTAACTCTTCTGTAATAACCTTCCCAACCTGCCATGGAACACTTTCAACCACCACCGCAAAAGCTCCCGCCTCCTCTTGCCTCTTCGCCTCCTCTATAACTTCCCTCGCCGCCTCCACATTCCTACCTTGCACCTTAAAACCACCCAAAGCATGAATCCGCTGAGGCGTCAAACCCACATGCCCCATCACAGGTATACCCGCCCCAGATATCGCCTTTATAGCCCTCTCAGTAACCTGACCCGCTTCCACCTTAACTGCTTCCGCACCCCCCTCCTTAACAAGCCTTCCCGCATTCTCTATCGCCTTCTCCTCACTCACATTAAAAGACATAAAAGGCATATCCGCAACAAGAAGCGCCCGCTTAACCCCCCGTCTAACTGCCTGACAATGCCTCAACAAATCCTCCATAGTAACCGGAAGCGTAGTCTCATACCCCAAAACAACCATCCCCAAAGTATCACCTACAAGAACAATATCCACCCCAACCTCATCCAAAATCAAAGCCGTAGGATAATCATAAGCAGTCAACATCACAATCTTTCTCCCAACCCTTTTCATCTCCTGCAAACTCAAAACAGTAACCTTCTCCTCAGAAAAACTCACAAACACACACCAACCAAACAACCAAACTAAATTTCCCTATCAACCAATTCATTCAATCATTCTATAAGTAAAATTCTACTTTTTGAAATTTTTTGACACTAATACAAAGAGAATTTAAAAAAGATTGCACCCTCTTTAAAAACACCAAAACAAAAGGATGTAAATAAAACTTGAAACCTTTCCAAGAACAATCACAAGTACCCCTCATAAAAGCAGAAAAAACTATTCTTCCAAGCGTTTTTATCGGCACTTCCCCCTTTTTTGGCGCAGGACAATTTAAAGAAAAAGCCTACTTATACAGAGAAAAATTTCTAAACTATCCAGAAAAGATGGCTGAAATATTTATAGAAGCTGTAAAACTTGGCGTTCCTGCAGTACAGCTAATACCTTTCCCAACCATAGTCGAGGCTATCGAAATGGCAAGAAAAGAAACAAACGTAAAAATTGCAATAGTTGGATCTCTATTACCCAACAATATTAAAGAAAGCTTAGAAACCTTAGAATCACTAGACCCACAAGCCATCCTGATACACGGGGCTATTACTGACAAACGCAACCCCTACCTTCTAAAGAAATGGATCAACAAAATAAAAGAAACAGGCATAACTCCCGGACTAGTTAGCCACGAACCCGCAAAAACCCTCCCATGGCTCGACAAAAACTACGAAGAGTTAAAATATGGACTTATAATGCTTCCCATAAACATTTCTGGCTACCTAACCGAAAAAGACACCCCAAAAGTACTACAATGGATCGAAAAAACGAAAAAAACAGTCATAGCAATGAAAACCCTAGTAGAATCCAAAACAACCATAAAAGAAGCCCTAAAACATGCTATAATGCAAAAAAACGTAAAAGCAATAGCCGTAGGAATAACAAGCAAAAACGAAGCCAAAGAAACCCTTACAACCCTAAAAACACTCTTAAAAGAAAAATAAAAATAACGAAAACCTGCACTAAAAAACGAAAAAACAGGAAAAATGAAAAATAACAATAGGGGGTAGGAGACCCTACCAGTGTAACAAAACACCAGAGGACATCCGCCCAACCCAAGCCAACTAAAAAACTCCAGCGTCTACGATTTCTTTCCAAGCGTTATGCTAATCGCCGATACATTGCTTTTCCTATTCTCATTCTCTACAACTTCTGTGCCGATCTCAATATTCTTCACTTCGAACTCTGTCAAAAACCTATTGCGCGTAATCTCTGCAACATCTACGGCATGTGAGATAGCTCTACCTCGCGCCTTTAAAATAACCGTGTCATTTCCCTGCATGTGCAATTGCAATGCAGCCATCACATAATTCATACGGCGAACAGCGAAGATATTATCCCGCTAGCTCTTTACCGGCTTGTTTCCTATGAATACGATATTATCAGCACCGCTTCTTTCTTTTGCCATGTGTCATGCCTCCATTTTTGTTTTTAAGCTTTTTTTAAGTTTTTTGTGTTTTTTGTGTTTTTTATTGCGCTCGCTTATGTTCTTATTTGTGTATTTTTATATTGTTTATGAATTTTTTGCTTGTTGTTTTTTGTTTTTTCTGTTTTTAAGCTTTTGTGTGTCTAAAAATGGTTTTTTAAATATCTAATTTTTAATTTAAAACCTTCATCTTTCTATTTTGTGTTTCTATTCTGGATGTTTTCCTCTTTGTTTTGCCAAATATCTTATTACGTCTTTTTTAATTAATGCTCCTAGAAGTTTTTCTTTGTTTTCGTTCA
Organism: Candidatus Wukongarchaeum yapensis; assembly: GCA_016840425.1. Taxonomy (GTDB): domain Archaea; phylum Asgardarchaeota; class Wukongarchaeia; order Wukongarchaeales; family Wukongarchaeaceae; genus Wukongarchaeum; species Wukongarchaeum yapensis. The sequence goes on along the minus strand of JAEOSI010000029.1, from coordinate 53 downwards.
TGATGGGAAGTCCGTCTAAACCTTCTGAAAACATTGTTTTTATTACTTTTTTT
>JAEOSI010000185.1 GCA_016840425.1 Candidatus Wukongarchaeum yapensis | reverse complement strand
CCTTGAAGGACCCATTATCTTTTCTTTTATGGATTGATCTTTTTTCTTGTTATTTTCTTTTTTTCTAATTTTTAGTTTCACCATGACTTAATTCTCCTTTACAATGATAATTTAAGCTAGGTTTTACTTGGGGGTTTTGATTTGAACCGTCTAAAATAAATAAGTAAACCTCTTTTAAATATTTTAGAATATAGGTAATTGTTAGTAAAGTCGCCAAATACTTGTTAGGCTTTTGAGCCTTCCTGATAATAATAATGGGGTGTTTTTGGTTGGCGCGAATTTTATTTGATGAAACACAAAATGAGCGGGGGAGAATATTTTCGAGTTTGACCAATCTTCGGACTCTTTTAGAAAGTTTGGGCCATGAAGTCGACTTGCATAATGATGCACCGCTCAGTTTTAAAAAAATACAAGATCAGGATGTTTTGGTTTTTGCATGTCCTGATCAAAGTAAGCTTTATGCTTACGAAATTAAGGGAATTCTCCGTTTTGTTGAAGAGGGGGGGTCGCTGCTAGTGTTGAGTAATGCTGGGGGAGAAAAAGGGCTTTGTACTAACATGAACACTATTCTTAGTCATTTTAATTTGGGGTTGAAAAACAATCAGGTGCTCGATGAAACGCATAATATGTATGAGTTGTCTTCTTATGCTATTCTTAATCAGTTTGAAGAGCATGCGATTACTGAGGGAATAGAGAAAGTGTGTTTCATAGTTGGTTGTTCATTGAATGTTGGAAAAGAAGCGAGAGGGATTATTAGTTCGGATGATGATGCTGAGCCTAATAACGCGGTTTGTTTAGCGATTAATGAGGAAAAAAATGGCAAGGTATGTGTATTTGGGTCATATCTTTCTTTTGCAGATAGGTCTCATGCTTTAAGGTTTGTTGATAATGCTCGTCTTGCAGTTAACATATTTTCATGGCTTTCCGGTTCAGAACCCCCGGAAGAGGTAGAAGCCCTAATAGAAGAAATCATAGGTAAACCCATAACGCCTGAAGAACTAGAAAAAGAGGTTCCTCCTGAGACTCCAGAAATTTCTGCGAAAGCCGTGGATGCATATTTTAAATATGCACCAAAGGAGGAAACAGAGGGATATGAACCCCCTCCTTTAAAAGAGCCCCCTCCTGAAACATCGGCAGAAGCAACTGAACCAAAAGTCCAAAAAGAAGAGGCAAGTACAGAAGAAAAAGAAGAAGAGAAGACAGAAACAACTGAACCAAAAGTCCAAAAAGAAGAGGCAAGTACAGAAGAAAAAGAAGAAGAGAAGACAGAAACAACTGAACCAAAAATCCAAAAAGAAGAGGCAAGTACAGAAGAAAAAGAAGAAGAGAAGACAGAAACAACTGAACCAAAAATCCAAAAAGAAGAGGCAAGTACAGAAGAAAAAGAGAAAGCCCTCCAAATAACAAAAGAAGAGAAACAGAAACCGTCTTTTCAAACTCTTCCTACTAGGATTCCTATGGCTTTACTTCCAAGCGATCTTACCGAAATTTTAATGGAGATACATAATATGAGGAACGTTTTGACGGAGATACGCATAGAGCTTTCAAACTTTTCCCGAGACCTCCTTCACACTTTGAGAGAGATTCTTCTCTGGTTGGAGAAGGCTTTTAGTAGAGAAAAGAGGGAAAAACAATAAAGAAATTACAAAGAGCGAAGGGAGTGTGCTTTGAGATGAAATTTTCAGAACTTTGTGAAACTTATTCAAAGCTTGAAGCAACCACTAAAAGGCTGGAGATGACGGATATTTTAGTAGATCTTCTAAAGAAAAGTGATAACGCGATAATAGATAAAGTGTGCTACTTAACCCTTGGAAGGATTTATCCAGAGTATGTTGATCTTGAGCTCGGTTTAGCGGAGAAGATGGTTGCGAAAACTGTGGCAATGGCTAGTGGGATTTCTCAAAAAGAGGTTGAAAAATATTTGGCAAAGACGGGGGATTTGGGAACAACAGCTCAAGAGTTGAAAAAGATGGGAAAAGCTCAGATAACGCTTTTCACTAGAGAATTAACAGTTGAGAGGGTTTTTGAGACTCTTGATAAAATAGCTAGATCGGCAGGAACCGGTAGTCAAGATAGGAAAGTAAAACTTTTGGCAAGTTTACTTCTAGAAGCATTCCCTGAGGAAGCTAAGTATATAGTGAGAATAGTTTTAGGACAATTAAGGCTTGGCGTTGCAGATATGACTATTTTAGATGCATTAGCTATTGCTTACGGTGGAGGCAAGGAGTCAAGGGAAGTCATTGAACGATCATATCACTTATCATCCGACGTTGGCGCCGTGGCTAAAGCATTAGCCGATAAGGGACTTGATGTTCTTAAATCGTTTAAAATTCAAGTTGGAACACCGATACATTCCATGCTTGCCCAACGATTGGCTTCCCCTGAGGAGATCCTTGAAAAGTTGGGAGGAGTATGTGCTTTAGAGTTTAAATTCGACGGAGAAAGAGTTCAAGCCCACAAAAAAGGGGAAGAAGTCCTTCTTTTTTCTCGAAGACTTGAAAACGTAACCCATCAGTTTCCAGATATTCAAATGTTGGTCAAAGATAATATAAAGGCGAAAAAGTGCATTGTTGAAGGAGAAATTGTTGCTATTAACCCCGAAACTGGAGAGATGTATCCTTTTCAAGTTTTGATGCAAAGAAGACGAAAGTACGGCATAAAAAAGACCATGGAAAAAATTCCTACTGCCCTTTTTCTTTTCGATTGCCTTTATGTGGATGAACAGGATTTAACTATTTCATCTTACTTAGATAGGAGAAAGCAATTGGAGAAAATTGTAAGAGAAACAGAGCAATTACAACTGAGCGAAAAAAAGATCGTGAAAACCGTGGAAGAGATTGAAACATTTTTTGAACAGTCTATAGAGCGCGGTTGCGAAGGAATTATGGCTAAATCATTAGATGGTGTATATCAAGCAGGAGCTCGAGGATGGCTTTGGATAAAATATAAACGAGATTACCGAGGACCTGAACTGGCAGACACGGTTGATCTTGTCGTTGTGGGGGCGTTTTATGGAAGGGGAAGGAGAGGAGGCACTTATGGGACCCTTCTTATGGCCGGTTATGAAGAAGAAACAGACATGTTTAAAACTGTTTGTAAGCTTGGAGCTGGTTTTTCTGATGAAAATCTTGAGGAATTGCCAAGGAAATTAAATAAGCATCGAATACGTGATAGACATAGTAGGGTTGATTCTAATTTTGAAGCGGATGTATGGTTTGAACCTGTTATTGTTCTTGAAGTTCAAGGATCTGAGTTAACGTTAAGTCCGACGCATACGGCTGCTTGGAATAAAATAAAGAAAAATGCGGGTTTAGCTGTAAGGTTTCCGCGCTTTACTGGGCGTTTTAGGGAAGATAAAGCGCCGGAACAAGCAACAACTACTGTAGAATTAAAGGAGATGTATAAGGCTCAGCTAAAACAAATTGAAAAATAAAAATTAAATAATTTAAAAACTATTTATAAAATAAAGAAAATAGTTTTAAAAAACACTTCTCGAGGAGGGAGCTAAAAAATCGCTTAAAAAAGCAAAACGAGGAGAAAAAATGGATAAAGAAGTAGAAAAAAAGATAAAAAAAGATAAAAAATATCTCAAAAAGACAATGAAAGAATATTCAGGGTATCAAAAGATCGAAAACCGAGAACAGTCTGAAAAAGCTCTGAAAAAGCTAATTATCAATGAACTAAAGACAGTTTCGGATGATCTTAAAAAGGTGCATGATAAAGCGATAAGCGACTACAATATTTCAATCTGGGAAGACATAGACTCCCTTCTCTCAGATTTAGAAGTTCAAATACTTAAAATAAAAACCCTCGATTACGGAGACACGACGTTTTTCTCTTCTCCAAAGCTTAAAGATCTTAACCTTGACTATCTCTACGTTCTTGATGCAAAGCTCGTTAAAAAGCTAAAAGATATCGAAGTTGAAGATTTAGATAAATCGGTAAAAGAGGGACAAATAAACCAAACTAAAGAGAACATAGAAAAAATCGCAAAAAGGTTAGAAACAGTGAAAAAACTCTATAAAATGCGTGAAAAAACCATTAAAGAATATAAAAAAGTAAAATTCTAACTTTTCAGTAAGGAAACTAAAAGCCTTTATTTTTTTTAAGACCTAAGGCTTATGAAAAAATAAATAATAAGAGGGGCAGATTATTTGAACGTGTTTGCAAGTTTTGCTACTTCTGTATAGGCTTCACGTACATCAATCTTTGCAGGGCTATAGGCTACGAAAACATAAGGTTGAGTTGGACATTTTGCAGCAACCGAGTGCCCCTGACCTTGAACGTTTGTAGCTACAAGTCGATTATCTGTAATGTCGATTACGCTGTACTTAATTCCTTGGACGGTTACACTGGGTTGT
>JAEOSI010000028.1 GCA_016840425.1 Candidatus Wukongarchaeum yapensis | reverse complement strand
TGTTTTTAATCTATGAGAACGATCGAGTACCAGTTTTGTTCTTCAGTTTTCTTTTTTAGTGTTTCTATGTAGAATCCTTGTTTTTTGACTGTTTCAAAGATGTTGATACCTAAGCTTGAAGGTGATGGTCTAGCCTTTTCTGGGTGGGGGCAGGGTTCGGGATATTTGCATGGTTCACAAAGGGTACAATTGGCGATAGAAAATGCGAGGACGTACCCGTCTAAAAATGCTTTTCTTTCAACTTCAAAAGCGATCCTTTGGTTGTCTTCATATGTATATGCATGGGTTATTAAGGCCCAGTCATAGCAGGTTAGAAATCTTTCTTTGAAAATCCAGGGAGTTATGTCATGTTGGCGAGGGCACATCCAGTGGGTAAAGTAAAATGGACAGCCAAACCTGCATTTGAGCCTGATCCTATTATCAACTATTACGGCGGAAGCAGGGATTATTTTCGCGTTAACTGCTCCTTTCTCTTTTGCAAAATCTTCATATTTCAAAAACTCGCTTATCGAAGCCATTTTTAACTCCCTAAAACTTTTTTCTTCAGTTGTAAATACTTTTCGAAAATCCGGAAAAATCTGAAAAGTTTAACATAAATAAAATCTACTTTTTATTTTGGAGGAGATGTCTCTGGGCCTATCAACTGATTTTGTGTTGGATGCCAATGTATTCATAAGCTCTTTTTCAAAATATCCTGCACGACTTGCAACTTTACGCGAAATCTGTGAAGCTCATAATTACAATCTCTTCACTTCAGACTTTATTTTAAGGGAACTAAGGCGATACATCCAAACAGAGGTCAAGAAGCATGTAGAGATAGTGAAAGTCAGCAGAAACGAGATAAAAGAGCTTTTAAAAGATCCTATCGATAAAAATTCTCTTCCTCAAATCCCTGATCTTTCTCTAATCGTTGCGGCAAAGAAACTTGGAAAAGCGGTTATTGTGTCGAGCGATTTTAAACTCCTTGAAACCGCTAAACAGTTCGAGGTTAAGGGACTGATGGGGAGTGCATGGTTGTTAAAACTTTTTGAAAAAACGACGGGGTCGACGCTTAGACGGGTACTAAAAATTATTCGGGATGATATTTGGGCTGATGAGGTGCGTTATTCCATAAAGCGGCAGGAGTTATATGATCCTGTTAAACGGATTAAATTGATCGAAGAACAGGCAAGGAAAGTGATCGAAGAACAGGCAAAAGTGAGGGATACCTATCAAAAAATAGAAGAACGTGTTGAACTACCGCAAAAAAGTCGAGAGAAAGAAAAGCTTTTAGAGAGGGAAGCGGAGCCCTTTTTAGGACTTGTTCAGCAAATTAGGGAATATTTTCCGAAATTTTTGGAAGAACTTAAGGAGGAGCGCTATTCTGAGCTGAGCAATGAAATTGATCAGTATTTAAAGGAGTTTGAATACAATCTTCTCCTTCTTTCTCTGACTGCAAGTAAGGATGTCCATCTATTTGCTTGTCGGCAAACGGCTATCGATTACCTTTTGTTGAACTATTTTTCCGCTTTAGCTCATCTTTACCGGGCAGGATCCGGGGATATATATCAGGCTGCGAGCCGTATTGAGGAAGCTAATAAGTCGTTGTTGTTTAACCCGAAAGTATCTAATAGGGTTAAAGCGATGATTCATTTTTTGAGAATTTTATTGCTTATTTTAACCGAGAGTTATGAGAAAGCAGAATTTTATTTCAGTTTATTTAGTCGTAAATGTGAGGAATGGGAGATAAAGGATCAAATAGAGGCTAACGATGGACTTTTCACCGCTTTAGCGGCTTTGAGAGGGTATGAAAGATTACCTGACTTGAAGAATTCTCGTATTGTGATAGATTTTTTAGTTGATCTTGCGAGCAGTTTTTTCACGGAAAAAAAGCATGAAAATGTGAAAAAAATTTTAGAATATGCCTTAAAGCTTGCGGAGAATGAAGATTTGTTGACTGCTGATTTAGGAGTAATAATGTTGCAAAAGTTGTATATGAGCCTTTTTGCTGAAAATTATCGATTTATAAACGAGTATTCTAAACTATTAAAGCAAATGATAGATTTATACAAGACAAAAGGATGGACGACTGAAAAACTTGAAACCTTTCAAAAAAAGATGGACGCTAAACCTTTGAAGATAAAAGGGCTTATTAGAACTAAACCTACACCGATTAATGATGCTCACCATGCCTTAAGAAGCTGGACTGATATTCTTCAACGACAAGATATTAAAGATAAGGAAACGGTGTTAGTTGTTAGAAATTGGGAGTTGGAGTATAATATAAAATTAAAAGTGCCGCATAAAAATTTACCACGAGACGCAGACATAGGAGATCAAATAAAAATAATCTCGGGAGATATTTTTGTTAAAAAGGCTTTAAAAAGAGAGAGGAAAAAGGAGCATGTAGATTTGAAAATAGAGTTTGATAAAATGGGAGATGTTCAGATTGCTTATCGTGGCGGTCAGGGTTTCCGCTGTATTGCCGTGAAAGCATTAAAAATCTCTTCCTAGGGAGAGGGGATTGTTTTAGGGGTTAATATGTTTATAGCGTAGCTTTTTTTAGCGGGATTTTTAGGGTTTTTGTTTTTCTGATGACCATATTTATTTTATAAGGGATGTTAACGTAATATTATTATTGAGAAGAATGGGGTGATGTTTTGGCGTATGCTGAGATTTATGTAGGCATTTCTAATGATCGGCATGGAGAATTCCGTGTGGAGATTATGGCTCCCCAAGATATAGAGATACCTGACGGTTTTACTTATGATAGGATGGGTGAAGATGAAGGGTGTAAAATTTATGCTTCTGATTGGTTCAATAGCATTGAAAAAGTAAAAGAAAAAATAGGGGAGATTGCCGATTTTTTTCAAGCTCGAAAAATAAAAATACTCGTATACTTTGAGATGCGCCTCATTTAAAAAATATGATAGTCTAAATAAGAGGTGGCGAGAGAGCAGATTCAAGGTTTTTATTTTTTATTTGTAAATTTTCTTTTTTGTTAATAATATAGGGTTGTTGGTGGTCGCGTATTTTGAGCATCATCCATGTTGCATGGAATACTACCAAAGCATGCAATTTAAGATGTGTTCATTGTTATCTAGATGCGGGGAATAAAGGGGAGGATGAGTTGAGCACTAGGGAGGCAAAAATGTTGATACAGTATGCTTCTGAAGCCGGGGCAAGAAGTTTTTTGTTTACTGGAGGAGAGCCTTTGATGAGAAAAGATCTTTTTGAGTTAATGGAGTATGCGAAAAATTTTGGGTTAAAGCTACTTATTGCCACTAATGGGCTTTTACTTAATGATCGGGTGATAAGTTGTTTGAGAAGGTTTGAAGTAGGCGTGTCTATAAACTTGCCCGCCCTTGATGGGGAAATTTACCGACTTTTTACTGTGAAGAATTATTCAGTGGATAATGTTATTGGAAAATTAAAGAAAGCTGTTGGAGAAGGTTTGACTTGTAGCGTGGGTATTGTGGTTACAAGGATAAATATTGGAGAAGTAGAAAAGATTGTTGAAATGTGTAAGAATTTTGGAGTTTATTGTGATGTTTTAGCTTTGATACCTGCCGGTAGGGGTGCTTCAACTTTTTTGCTCCCAGATTTATTGGAGTATGAGAAACTTTTGAGGACTCTTGCAAGGAATTGGAAAGCAGTTCCAATGGGAGAAATAATAGGAAACCAGGAGGAAGGAGGAAGTTTTTTGAAAACACATGTTTCAGTCTATGAGCCCTTGTATGGTGTGATAGCTGAGCAAGAAAAAATTGTATCCCCCAAGAGGAAGTTGTGCTCTTTGGGTGAAACCTTTCATGTGATGGAGAATGGAGAGGTTAGAGGCTGTCCTTTTATCGATTTTTCTTTGGGAAATATTCGAGGCAAAAGCTTGGAAAGTCTCCTTGAGGAGGCGAAAATGAAACTTAAACTGTTTGAAGTGGAAAAGTGTAGGGCATGCTCTTATAATGGGATTTGTGGTGGTTGTCCAGCGAGGGCCCGATGTTTAAAGACGGATCGAGATCCTGCGTGTTTTTTATTCCCCTAAAAATAATAAAAAGAGACGGGGGGGGAGGGGGATCGATGTATTTGCTTGTCTTTTTTTGTTTTTTGTGTTTTAGTTGATTTTTTAAGTTTCTGTTGCGCTTTCCCATGCAGAGTCTACAGCTTCGTCGATAGCTTCGAATATGCCGCCGACGATTATTTCAAGTATTATGAATATTATGAAGGCTATTAGTGCAGCGATTATGCACCTACCCCAACCTTCTCTTCCCCTTAGGAAGAATAGGTGCCAGCACAATATTAGAGCGACGAAGGCGAAGACTATAGGGATTAAAGGTGCGAACCACCATACAGCCATCGTTATAAGTGCGCTTATAAGGATTTGTAGCCATGGGAGGTTTACGGGTTCATTTAATACTTTTACTGTTGCTGCTATTGCTAAGGTCATTAGCACGAGGTCGATAATTATCCATATTTCACTAGCCATTGGGTTAAACTCCTTTCTTGTTCAAATAAGGTTTTTAAGGTAATTAGAAATGCGATTAAAAATATAAAAAATTTGTGAAGGTTTTTTTCCCTTGTTTAAGCGTTTTATAGCTGTTTTATTTATTTTTGTAGGGATTGGATGTATTTTGTTGCGCTTATGCCTGCGGAAGCGCCTTCTCCGATCGCCGTAGCTATTTGTCTTCTTCCTCCTGTGAGATCGCCTGCTACAAAACATCCTGGGATTTCTGTTTCAAGGGTTGTTTTATTTTTCACCTTGACGAAGTCGTTTTTTGTAAGTTCTAAACCTAAGGATTTCGCTAGCTCTGAGTTGGGTACTGTGCCTGCAGTGACGAAGATGCCTGATATTTCTAAGGTTTTTTCTTCGCCTGTTTTTATTTTTATTTTGAGCTTTTCTACAGTATCCCCCCCAATAACTTCTAGAGGTTCAGCACCATAGAAAAATTCTACGTTGTCCATTTTTGCTAAGCGATCCTTATAAACAGCTTCACAGATTAGTTCTTCTTTGATGATTACAAGGGATAATCGTTTCGCTATTGGCGACATGAAAACTGCTGCTTTGGCGAGGCTGTTTCCGTGACCTACTATGGCTACATTTTTACGTCGATATAAGGGACCGTCACAAACTTCACAATAGCTTACGCCTCGTTGATAAAACTCTTTCTCCCCCGGAAACCCTAATTCCCGATATTTGGCGCCTGTAGCAAGGATTAGGACTTTCCCTTTATATAACTCACTGCCCGCTTCTACTAGAAAGCTATCATCTTCTTTTGTTATCTTTTTCACTAATACTTCCTCTATAAATGCCCCATATTTCTGAGCTTGATCAATCATTCTTGTTGAAAGATCCATGCCTTGTATGCCTTCAGAGAAACCAGGATAGTTTTCAACAATTCCCGCTTTTGCAAGTTGTGAGTCAAAAGATTCCCCTATCACACACACTTTTAAGTTGGCCCTGCTTGTATATATTGCAGCAGTTAACCCTGCAGGTCCCGCCCCAATTATCAAAACATCAAAATCTTTTACTTCGGTCAAAAATATTACACCTCTTATTAGGATTTTTTGCATCAATCTTTTTTTGAAAAGTCTTTAAGAGCTGTAAGAGCTGTCCTTTTTTGTAGGTTCTTATATTATTTTAATATCTCTTTATGTTTTTTGAAATTTTTTGGGATTTAAAAAGATTAGGTTAAAGGTTTTTATTTTTTGGCTTTTAGTTGGGTGTAGAGTAGGCAATAGGTTTAAAGTTTTTTATGTGTTTAATATTTTAGGGAATAGTTCTTTTTTATAAAGTTTGGATATTAAGGGTTTTTTATGGAGGAAATTTGGTTTGAGCTATGGTCATATAAGTGATGATGTTGTCGAGGAAAAGATTCCTGGAATATCTTACGTTATCAGGATGAGACGTGCGAATAGCGGGTGGCGGATGGAGATCCTTTTAGGTAACAGGGTTGAAGAGAGCATAGCTATCCAGAAGGTTAACGAAACTAACTTGTTAAAAGGTTTAAAATCTTGTTTTAGTAATCTGGCTGCGCCTGCTATGGATTGGCAACTTGAACGATCAGTTAAAAACCTCATGGATAGGATGGCTACGATTGCGTTTATAGAAACTGAAGAGACCGTTCCAGCCATAGATAAAGCGATGATGGAGTTAAATGAGAATATAAATAGTTTAGAGCAGAAAATAGATGGTTTAGAGCAGAAAATAGATTCGATAGATGAACGGTTAAAGCGTGTTGAAGCACGAATGGCTATTGACACTTTATAAAGGCTCTCCCTCCATCCCCAAATCCTACCTTTTAAACCGTTCCCTTTTTTTCTCAAAATATTGGGCAAAAAGATCTTTTTTTGAAAAATTTTATTTTTATTAATGTTTGCTTTTTAGCGGTTTATTCCCACTCTTTCTTCTATCCTTTTAACTATTTTATCTTTTGAAAAGTCTTTAAGAGCTGTGCCTTCAATATTAATCATCACTGTGTCAAGTTGTGATCTGAAGAAATTTTTAGTACCGGCAAAAAGCATTTTTAATTTAATTGGAGCGTCATCTGGGCTCCAGAAGATAAATAGTAGCCTAGTATCTTCTAACCCTGCACGGTTTACGAAAGGAAAATCGTAAGTAGCAAATCTTGGTTCATTTATTGGAAATCTTTGTACTAATTCTTCAAAAGAGTCGTTGGTTTCTGTTTCGACAACTACTTCCCCAGAGGCCTCATCTATTCGGAAAATCAGGCCTTTTATGCTTCGTTCCATTTTTTGTTTGTTAAATTTTTCAAGGGCATCAGAAGAGATTCCAATTCCAGTCATACTCACCTAAAACAAACCTCCTTAACTAACCATTCTTATATATAAATTTAAAAAATATTTAATCTTTCTTTCCCTACATATAAATGCATTAAATTCTAATGGAAAAAAAACTTAAAAGAAGCTTCAAGAAAGTATAAAATCATAAAGATTAAGTATCAGCGTCAAATTTAAGCTTCGAAAATTCGAATTATAAAATAAGAGGCTGGAGATGTTTTATGGAAGACAGAGAAAAACCTGTATTTTATGGGAAAATAAGTATTGGAGATATCATTAAAAGGACTTTTAAAATTTTTAAATCTAATTTTAGCAGGTTTTTATTACCTTTTCTCATATTATACAGTGTTATGGCGGTTATTCTTTCCTTGTTTTATTTTGGTTTTTTTGATCTTTCTTATGAGGATCTTTTAGAACTACAGGAGAAGGAATTATCTCTAGTTATTTCGGTAATCATTGTTACGGTTCTTGCTTTAATCATTTTTTTGTTCATTGCTACAGGAATAGTTATTCAAATGGCTGCCGATGCGCATGAAGGAAAGGAGATAGATTTAGGGAAAAGTTTTAGGGTTGCTTCTTCAAAAATATTTAGCCTGATTGGTGCAGCTTTATTAGTGGGAATTATCACGCTTATAGGACTGTTTTTATTTATAATTCCCGGTATACTTTTTTATGTTTGGTATAGTTTGTCAGCCCAAGCAGTCATATTGGAAAGTAAGTCCGCGAAAGCTTCTTTGAGTAGATCAAAAGAACTGGTGAAAGGAAATTTTTGGAAAACTTTTGGACTTATCGTTGTTATAATGATAATTATGAGCATAATAAATCTAATCGGAACCGTTATCGGGGATTATTTATACAATCAAATAAAAGAAGATTATAGCGAGTTTACAACGATAACGATCTTCTTAGTTTTTTCCTATATTTTTCTAGCTTTTCTTACACCACTTTATGCAATAGCCTTAACCTTATTGTTCATAGATCTTCGTATAAAAGAAACTTTAACACCCCAGGCAGTGAAAAGACCAACACTTTTCCCCGGAAGACCAGGTTTATGCCCTCAATGCGGTATTCAATTACCATTAGAGACGGATACATTGTATTGCCCCAATTGTGGTACAAAAATAATAAAAGAGAAAGAAAGGAGACCAGAGAAAGAAATAAAAACTTGCCTCTTTTGTGGAGCAATTGTTCCTATTGAGGCGATTTTCTGCACTCAATGTGGGCGTAAACTCCCAAAAATTGAGGAAGGAAAAGAGAAAATTTGCCCCATTTGCGGTATAAAAAATCCGTTTGATGCGTTGTATTGTGCAAATTGTGGCTCTAGATTAAAAAGTTGAAAAATACTTTAAGGAGTTTATGAGGCTTGGAATGAAAGTATTTTTGAGAGGTTTTTAGAGTTTTGCACCGCAGACTATACAGAAGTTTGAGTTTGATGGGGTTTTTTTGTTACAAAACGGGCACTTAGCCCAGCCTGCTTGTTCTATGGGAATAAAACCTTTCTCTTCTAATTCTTGGGGAGATTCCATAAATTTTTTGCCGCATTTTAAACAGTAGATCGCACTAATCGGGTTTTTTGTGGAACATGTTTTACATTTCTTTTTCTGCATAGGAGAAGGGAAAAGAGGGGTTTCTGGCCTTTTAAGGGGGGTTCCACAGAATCCGCAAAACCTCGAATTAGGGGGGGACTCTTCCCCACATACAGGGCATTTTACGCCGTCTCCTAAGGAAATTTCGAGAGGGGTTACGATTTTAGGAGCCTTAGGAGGTGCTTCTTCGACTTTTTGATCTAAAACTTCTGCCTCCTTTGGAATTAAGAGGGGGGCACCGCAGCCATAACATAAGGCGGCTGCAACAGGGTTTAATGTGCCACATTTTGGGCACTTTACCCCGATTGATTTCTTTACCGCTTTTAAGGTCAACCAACCTCCCAAAAATCCTAAAATCCCGCTAAAAAGGTTAATAAAAATAAGGGAAATAATTCCGCCTATAATGGCAAAAAAACCGCCTACCTTATAAGCAGCTGCAAATATTAATATTGAGGCAAAGACCAAAAAGGATCCAATGCCGATGGAGAAATAACCTAACAAAACAATGAGATCTTTACCGGCTTCATCGCCTAAATTCTGAGGATACAAGTCAGGTTCTACTATAAAAGCAATCCCTAAAGCTATGTCAATTATTCCGGCTATAAGAACAAGTAAAGGAATCATAGAGGAACGTTTTTGCGATGTTTTAGATGATAACTTACCCACTTCCAAGTCAGTTACTTCCGTTTTATAATTTAGTTTTTCATGTAGGTTTTTTTACTCCCGTTTTATATAGTTTTCATTATTTTCTTTTTTGAGGATTATGTTTTTTAAGGAGTTCTGTTTTTTCTTAAGATGCTTTTTTTGGTGTTTGTAGGTGATTATTCCTTGGAAAAGATCGCGGATTCTAGCGTACTAATAACCGGTGGTGCAGGATTTATAGGATCCCACCTTGCTGAAACACTGTTAAGGCAAGAATGTAAAGTTACTGTGATTGATAATTTTGACCATTATTACGACCCTGAAATTAAGTGGAAAAACATTGAAAAAATTAGGAATTCTTCCAAATTTTCTTTTTTAAAAGGGTCGATTCTTGACCCTGAAAGCTTACTTTCCGTGATGAGGGATGTTGATGTTGTTTTTCATTTAGCAGCTAGGCCGGGTGTGAGGGCAAGTGTTGAAAATCCCTTTCTTACCGCCAATATTAACATCGACGGGACTTTGCAAGTCCTTGAAAATGCGAGAAAACTTGATGTTGAAAAGCTTGTAGTAGCCTCCTCTTCTAGCGTTTATGGAAATGCAAAATACCGACCGACAGATGAAGCTTGTCCTTTAAACCCCATAAGCCCTTACGGGGTTAGTAAAGTTGCTACTGAAATTTATTGTTACACATATTATAGGCTTTACAATATACCGCTAACAATGTTGAGATATTTTACGGTATATGGTCCAAGACAAAGACCTGACATGTTGATGCATAAAGCAATTTCTAAAGTTTTAAGAAACGAACCCCCGATAATTTTTGGAGATGGAAACCAGAGTCGGGACTTCACTTACGTGGATGATGCGGTTCAAGGAACAATCCTGGCTTGGACTTCTAAAGAATCTGTAGGAGAAGCATTTAATATCGGCGGCGGAGGCAACATAACAGTTAACGAGCTCTTGCTTCTATTAATAGAAGAGTGTGATAAAACTGGAATAGTAGAGCCTAAACACACTGAGAAGGCTTTAGGAGATGTGCAACATACGCAGGCGAACATAAGTAAAGCTCGAGAGAAGCTTGACTATTCGCCTACAATAGGGGTTAGGGAAGGTATTAAATGGATGGTAGAGTGGTATAAAGCGATGTATCTAAGTGGAGCAAAGTAAGATGGCGAAATTGGAAGCTAAAGACAAAGAGCAGGACGGAGAAGATAATGGGCTATTTTCAGTTATCATGCCAGCCTATAATGAGTATGAAAATTTGAAGACTCTCATACCGGCAACAGTTAATGCCATCAGAGCTAAAAAAATGAAATTTGAAGCTGTAATTATCAATGATGGAAGTAAGGATGAAACAGGAAAACTGATAGATGAAATGGCGGAGAAATACAAGGAAGTACGCCCACTACACCACCCTAAAAACCTAGGAAAAACTGCAGCTATGCAAACAGGATTTAAAGCAGCGAAAGGAGACATAGTAGTGCTCTTTGAAACAGATCACCAATATTGTCCAGAAGATATTCCACCCATAGTCAAAAAGTTAAGGGAGAAAAATGTGGATATAGTTAATGGAAAGCGAACGGGAAGGGCAGATAAGCCTCATAGAAAAGTTATGTCAAAGGTTTTTAACAAGTTCCAACATCTTCTTTTTAAGACTGATGTTACGGATAATAATTCTGGTTTGAAAGCTTTCAAAAAAGACGTTGCTCTCAAACTGTACACGTTAGACCCTACAGGGTTTTATGGCATGCATAGGGTTCTTTTAACGTTAGCCACTCTTTCAGGGTATAAGATTGCTGAGGTGCCAGTGAGGCATTATCCAAGGAAAGCTGGTGAAAGTTATATAAATCCCCACATTATTGTTTTAAAAACCCTCCATGATATAATCAGATTGCGAATCATGGCATCTTTCTTAAAAGAATTATTGCCGTTGAAAAATGGATATAGCTCCAAATAATTTTTTTATCTTTTTGCATTTTTATGCTGTTATAAGCCTTCTTGTAGATATTTTCCTTCATACTTTTTTTCTGCTTTTTCTGCTAATTTTAGGAAGATTATTTGGGCTATTCGGGCGTTTGTGCTTAAGCGTATCTTGTTGGTTACTATTAGAAGTCCTTGTCCTCTACCCTTGTATCCGGGATCCCAGACGGCAGAACATACGGTAGCTCCGCATCTAAGTAAGGAGGAACGGGGTAGGAGAATAGCGATACAATCTTCTGGAACGTTTACGATCTCTTTATATCTAACCCTATAGCCTCCGGGTTCAAGGGTGTAAAAACCGTTTTTATGTTCTATTTTCTTCCCTTTGGGGATTTTTCGTTGTTCGTTTGAAAAATCTATTATTCCTTCATCATTTTCGATTTTTTCGACTTCACTTAGAGTGAGATCAAACCCTGCAGGCTGGATTTGGATACGTGGATCGAGCATGTTTTGTAAAGTTTTTTTGTTAAGTAGAAATGGCGGTAGAACGGTCAAAAACAATCCTTCCAGTGAGTTTATAACAAGAGAATATAACTTTTACGTTTTTTGTTTAAATCTCTTCCAAAAAATTTTTTCATCAAAAAATAGAAATAAGAAATAAGAAATAAAAAAAGCCAGTTGAAGTGAAAAGGTAGAGGAATTTATGATGAATCAAGAAATAGGGGATCATATTAAAGAGAAAATCGAAAAATACCTCGCCTTGATGAACCTAAAATTCGACTGGAACCCCGAACTAAAAGCTTTCCTTCTTAATTATAGGATAGAAGGCAGAAAATACACAGTAATAATAGATTGGACTAACAACTGGATAGTTATGCGTGCAGAAATATTGCCTGCAACCGAAGTCCCTAAAAATCGAATAGAGATGCTTTATCGTTTGCTTCTTCGTGCGAACCATGACTTGCCTGAAGTTCGCTACGATTTGGATGAAGAAGGTAACATAGGTACAAGTCAGCAGATAGAGATAGACGCCTGCCTTTTTGACGTATTTGAGGAGGAGTTTTTCGCCGTCCCTTTCGCAATAAAATACTTTTGGACAGATATCGCCCCGAAAATTGAATACAAAGAAAGAAGACGACCAATAGAGTTTATGTATACATGACACTCCCCAGTCTCTAGTTGTGATGCTTTTGCTTTAAGGGCTTGAATTTTATTTTTCTTTTTGTTTCTTTTTTTGTTGGGGAGTGTTTTTGGGAAAATTTTCGTCTAAATAGTCTAGTAACTGTTTGTAGGGGATTTCTAGCTTTTTTCCTTTTTGTTTGTAGTAAAAAAGGTGGTAAAAGAGGAAAAAGCTGGGTTTTTCAAACATTTTTTTGAGGTTTTCATTTACAAGAAATACTAAGTTTTTTACCTTTTTTTGTTGGAGTTTTTTGAGCTTTTCAAGCTTCTTTTTTGAGTATTCTTCCCTCCAAAATCCTATTATTTCAACCATTACTTCTGCATCGTTACGGGTTATTTTAAAGTCTGGAACAAATACTAAATCTTCTAAAATTACTGGTGTTGGTTCTCTTATAACTTTCCAACCTCTTAAACCATTAAAGGAGGCCTCGAATCTTCTTTCCACACTAGAGTCAAAGATAGGTTCTAACTTGAAATTTTTAGGCGTTAGCAGGGGGGGAATTTTAGGTATAACCACGATGAATTTTCTTCTACGGGTGTGAAAGACTGCTTCTATACGGCACTCAATATCGTTTTTGTGTGCATTGTCTACTAATTTTGCTGCGACATAGGATACGTTTCTTCCGAACTTTGTGGGTTTTCCAAAAAGGCTGAAAGGTCCGCTAAGCTCGCATATCAGGGAGTTTTTATCCGAGATAGATAGACCTGCTTGAACTCCTACTATTTTTGCGGTTCTAATAGCGATTTTAGCAAGGGTTCCGACTGATCTTTCTCCTAAAAACTCTAGCCTGCAAAAGCTTGAATTATTAAATAAGGTTTCCAAGATCTCAAAATTAGTAGAGGATATAACGTCTAGAGCTGTTAGCTTGTTTTCGCCTTCTCTAAACAAGATTTTTTCGCCTTCATTATCCAGCCAGACAAGTGTGTCTAAGGGATAGCTCTCCGCTCCTATTTCTTTTCCGATTTTTTTGAGGATATTTTCGCGGTTTTTCTTGGGTAAAAAACCGCCGTATTTCTTATTTATAAGGGTAAAAACATAAAATCGGAGGTTTTCAACTGTTTTGATCCCTTTTTCTGCGAGTGCTCGAACTTCTTCTTTTTTAAGAACCTCTAAAAGCTTTTTTTCTCTGTAATTATAGAACCATGAGATTCCTCTTAGAAGGCTTTTTGAAAGCTTTTCTTCTCCATTAAAAGTTTCAATTATGAATTTTTCGGGGTCGATTTCGCTTTTTTTCTTACCTCTAGCTTCCTCAAACCATGTCATTATGCTCTCAATTTTCGGCAAATAGTCCTCGGATAAGAATACTGGTGTTTTTACGTCTTTTCCTTCAAAAATTAGGTTTTTTAGGCCAACACCCAAAATAACACGCCTCATTTGAAAACCTTTTCAAACTTAATTATTTAATTATTTTTTGCGGAGATTTATACCATTTTACTTTTGTATCTTGAAAAAGAAATATTTATTGAGGGAAGAGAAAATGGCAGTGAAAAATAATTTCTTAACAATTAAAAAAATCAAGGGAAGTTTGCCGGGTTTAACTGAGATTGATAAAGTTAAACATAGAAATGAGATGATCCTTGAAATTTTCAAGACAAAAAAAAGAATTATAAGGGAAGAAGCTGGAAAGTAGTTTAGGTTTTTGAACTGTTTTTCTTTCAATAAGGTTTTTTTGTCTTTTTTTTGTCTTTTTATTCTTTTTTAAGTAGCTTTAACTCGTTTTGCTATTTCTTTTCCTAGTTCTATACATTTTTGAAGTTCTTCTTCGTCAGGTCTCAGCACAACTGCTAAAGCTGGCTCGATAAAGTCCATTTTAAGTTCTTTCATTGCTTCATCTATTTTTCTAGCGCTGCCTCCACTCCAACCATGTACCCCGAATGCTGCCCCTATTTTTCCTTGAGGTCGCATGAGCTTAAGGAAAGGTAAGACAGCGTATACGTGAGGGAAAGGACCCCCAAAAACGGTTAACGATCCTAACACTATTGCTTTTGATTCAAAGCATTCTTTTAGAACATCGGCCACCGGTGCAGTCTCTAGGTCGAAGAAGTTTACTTCAATATCTTCTTCCATTATGCTATCTGCTATTGTTTCGGCCATGAGCTTATCAGCTCCCCACATCGTATTATAGGCGATTACGACTTTATTTTCACCGATCCATTCTTCACTACTCCATTTTTCCCATAAATCAAGGACTTCTGTGGGATTTTCCCTTATTATTGGCCCATGGCTTGGAGCGATTATTTTTAAGTCAAGTTTTCTGACTTTTTCAATTGCTTGTCTTACTTTTTTAGCAAAAGGCCGGAAAATAAAAGCAAAATATTTAGCCGCATCGTCTTTTATGTCTTTGGCTTTGTCTGCGAAGAGATTTGTAGGGGCGATGTGGGCCGCAAAACCATCACAAGGGAAAAGTATTTTGTCTTCTTCAAGGTAGGTAAACATAACCTCCGGCCAATGCATGAACGGTGCTTCAATGAAACGGAATGTTTTTTCTCCTAGTTTGAGAGTATCGTCCTCTTTTACTTCAATGTAATCGTAATCTGCAGGGGGATATAGTCTACGTAACATGGCTACGCATTTTGGTGTTGCTACTACTTTTGCGTTTACGGCTTCTTTCATCAATATTGGTATACCGAATGAATGATCCGGCTCAGCATGATTGCAGATAACATAATCTATTTTTTCAGGGTTAACTATGGATTTGACCCTAGTCATAAATTCTTCATAGTGGTTTGGGTGTGATGTATCAATCACAGCAGATTTGTCTCCGCTTTTTACGACGTAAGCGTTATAGGTTGTCCCTCTTTGGATAGAGAGGCCATAAAAATCAAAGGTCCAATTTATTGCGCCTGCCCAAAACACATCTTCAACTATTTTAACAGCCTGCATTCACAACTTTCCTCCTCTTTATTAATTTTAAAATTTTGAAAAGACTTAACTTTTAAGGAATTTTAG
Source organism: Candidatus Wukongarchaeum yapensis (assembly GCA_016840425.1). Classification (GTDB taxonomy): domain Archaea; phylum Asgardarchaeota; class Wukongarchaeia; order Wukongarchaeales; family Wukongarchaeaceae; genus Wukongarchaeum; species Wukongarchaeum yapensis. The sequence continues at coordinate 311 of JAEOSI010000028.1, read as the reverse complement.
GTATAAAAGGCTTTACAAACAAGTAGCTTGATTTAATTTATTTAATAATTAAGAAGAGATTTACGAGGGTATTCAAAAACTAGGTAACCTTCTTTCAAAGGAGATGCCTTAAGCTTCTCTTAACAAGCTTAAGTTTGTTTCATCCTTTAATAATCGCATAAAGGAGTATTGAAAAAATCAAAATTTCCTTTTCTTTTTTTGTTTGTTTATTTTCTACGGCAGATCTTTTTGGGTTATTCTGTGGGTACTAGGTATTCTTGTATGGTTTCTTGTGTTCCAAGGATTATCTGGTAGCGTTTCTCTTTATTTTC
>JAEOSI010000184.1 GCA_016840425.1 Candidatus Wukongarchaeum yapensis | reverse complement strand
GAGAAAAATTAATTATGGAATTAATGTCACAAATAATGATATACTTCCTGATTGGTCTTTTGGCTGGATTTATGAGCGGTATGTTTGGGATTGGGGGCGGTTCTGTAAGAATACCCTTACTTTTTGTTGCAGGATTGCCTTTGCTAAGTGCTTATGGAATAAATTTATTAGTTATACCATTCTCGTCTTTTGTAGGAGCTACAAGTCAGAGAGAAAACATAGATTGGAAACTTGGCCCGTATGTGGTAATTGGTGGTGCTTTGGGCGCAGTAATAGGTGCAACTTTAACAGGGCTTATGTCAACATTAATGCTAGCGATTATGTTTGTTATTATTTCTATCATAATCGTATTGGGAATTTATTTTGAAAGAATCAGCCCAAAACTTGTCCAAAAAATTAAACCAAATGCGAAGAATCTTCTTGGTGGAACATTTTCTCTTACTTTACTAGCAGGTATGCGTGGAGGAAGTGGAGGCTCTTTACTTCCTCCCTTTTTAAAAATGATGAAACTTGATGTTCATAAAGCAATAGCGACCTCCTTATTTACAACTATTTTTACAGCGATTGCTGGAGTTATTATCTATTGGTATCGGGGAGATATAATATTTTTACCGGCACTGGTGATAATTATAGGATCAATGGGTGGAACAAGAATAGGAAGTTTAATATCTCTAAAAACAAAACCCGCATGGTTGGAAATTGGGCTTTCAATATTAGTTATAATTCTTGCAATGATTACAGTATATAAGACACTATAACGATTATAGAAGGCCATTTAACGATGAAGATGCATTTTGCCCCTGAACTCTGCGACACTTCCTGCCTTGCCCTCACTTCGCTTGGGTCTGCTAACAGCGGGTATACAGTTCGCTATCACGTAATCGAAAGATTCCAATAGCTGCTGAAAGATCCGAAACAGGCAAAGTACGGAGACAGGCTTAAAAGAAGGTTAGAATACGCTCAATCCCCTAAAAGCCTTAAAACTATCTACTTCTGCGAAGATCACAACTAAAATGTTAAACTTTTACACAATTTACGGGAAATGAATTTCACGACATTAATTACAAAGTTATGTTTAAACTCTTCATACTCTAGAAGATTCTATTTAAAAATGGTGTTTATCCTCCGATTATGGGGGGTAAAATTGCTAAAATATCGCCATCTTTTACTTTTGTTTTGAGGGTTACTTTTTTTCCGTTTAGGAGGAAAAAAAACCTTTCTTTGACTTTTCCATTTTCATCAAAGAGATGGCGGTAAACTTTTTCGTCAAACTTTTCTACAAACAGGTTTAAGAGGTTAAAAACGGTTATATCGCCTGAAAAATTGATTTCAACCTCTTTTGCGCCTATGAGTCGACGTAATAAAGCAAAAACCCTGATTTTGCAGCTTTTATCCTTTTTCAAGTTTTTTTCGTCCTGATCTTCTTTAAAGCCTCTTTCACGACTTCCCTGGTATATCTATCTGTATATTGTCGAGCTTTCATAAGGGGTTCTACTGCCCTTTTATCCCCTATCTTCCCAAGGGCAATTGCTGCTTCGCTTCGAACACTGTTATGCTTATCATTAAGAGCTTGGATGAGGGCATCTACTGCCCATGTATCCCCTATCTTTCCAAGAGCCCTTGATGCATACATTCTAACTTTCCAATGTTCATCGTTTAGAGCTTTGATTAGAAGTTCTAATGCTGGTTTCCCTATCTTTCCAAGAGCCCTTGATGCATACATCCGAATAATCCAATCTTTATCTTTCAAAAGGTGTACTAGGGATTCTATAACTGGTTCTCCTAAGTCGCCAAGAGCCATTGCTATTCTTTCTCGAATAGACCAATTATTCTTATCTTTCAAGGCTTTTATCAAGCCTTTAACATCCTTATCAGTCTTCATTTTTTGCACATTTACATTGGATAAATAGGATCTGACCATATCTATTCCTTCTAACTGTTATGCAAGAAGATTGATATAGATAGGAGTTGATGAAAGGGAACGGAATCTTTTATACCTCATCATTTATTGTTTATAGGTTGGGATTTTCAGGGTTTTTTCGCCTTAATATTTTCTAAAGCTTCTTTAGCAGCTTTTTTTACTTCTCTTTCTTTATCATTGAGAGAAGCTCTCTTTAATAGCTGGGAGTAGTTTGTTCAAATTAAACAAGATAGAAGAGAAGAAATAGTAGAAATTGTAATTGCGAGTCATAGTTGCCTAAGATACTTTTCTTTTGAGGACTTTGCTTTCTGGTTTTTAAGTGTGAGTTCAAAGAATAGTGTTAATTATTCACCTTCGCCCATTTATCGCTGGAAAGATTACTTTATCGGCAAAATAGCTAAACCTTTCCTCAAGATAGTTTTTACTGGGGTTTTTCTTTAAGGAAAGAGCAAATTCCACCATTTTGTGATAAGATTTCTTTATTATTTTATCACCTTTAAGTACGCTTCTTATTTTGCTTTCTATATTTACCACTTTTTTGTTATCAAAAGAGATACTTTTTAGCCTTTGAAATAAGGTCTCTGCGATAGCTATACCCATTACTCGAATTAATCTTGAAACGGTAGTGTACTCAATCCAGTCTTCCGTCTGAGCTTTGAGATCTTCTGCTTTAATAATTCTTTCAAGAATTTTGAGGTTTTGAGAGGTTGCCTGTACATAGTAGTCTATAAGATTCGTGCCAAGGAAATTATCTATTAAATTCCAGTCGGAGTAGATATCGGGTATTAATCCTCGCAAACTTTCACTAAACCTTTTTCCGAGAAGCGACATGATTTTACGTCGTTGATTGCTTCTTAACCCCAGCCCACGCAGCATGCGATAAAGCTCTGTTATGGATTGGTTACAGGCCCTAGAAAGGATATAAAACTTCTCTTTGAAAAATTCATCGTCTAAGAAACCGAAGAAACCTTCATCAAGATGGGATGGGCATCCTTTTTCTCGTAATAACATATGCCCAAGTTCATGTGTAAAAATACCGAAAAACACTTGAGAGTCAAGATTAGCCACTTCCTCGCTTAAAACTACCCAATGTTCTCCATTAATCCTAGCAGTAGCAATAGAGACTGCTGGTAGGGTAGGATACTTATTATTCAAAGCTTGTGCTTCCTTGTATATGACTACTCTCAACGGTTTTTCAATCCGAACCCTTGCCCTCCCGATATCTTCCAATTTTTCAATGACATTTAACGTTTTTTTATAGGAACTAGGGGTTATGTCTACAATATCAACTTTGACTTCATTGAACACGTAAATTCCCCATAATCATCCTATAACATGTATTTTTTTCGACCTTTAGAAAAACTAACCTTTCTTAATTTCTTCTCACTTCCAATTATTTCGAAGAGGAAGCAATGTATATATTTTACTCAAGATGTGTTAAGACTTTCAAGATATATTAGGACTTTGGTACCTGAACGATTTAACCCTTCAAGAATCGATTTAAAAACTTGGAGGGGGTCATCTGCCACTGATTGTGGGCAAGATTGCTAAAACATCGCAATCTCTTACTTTCGTTTCATGACTCAGAGTAATCTTATGTAACATCACGAAGAAAAAAGCAAATGAAAAAATTTCCCAAAGCAATGTTCTTAAAAAACTTTGAAAAAAGAAAAGCAGTGTTTTGACCTTTAATGATTTTAAGATGTGTTGTAGATGGTTGCCTCTTCTTCTAATGAATCAAAAAAAAGCAAGATGCAAAAAAATGTAACGATAGCCATGTTAATAATCTCTGCAATACTTTTTGTTTACATAATTTATCTTCAGCTTAAAATATTGGAATGGGCGCCAGAAACACGGGCTACTTTTATCTTTATTGACATTCTTGTTATTGCGTATTTAGGGGTAGAGATATACAGGGAGATATGGAGAAAACAAAAAAAAGAAAAGTAATGCTAAAACAAAGAGGGTTTGGATGATTATTAGTGTCACTATCTTACTTTATTTTGAATTATTGAGAATCGAGATGGTTTGCTCGATTTCCTCGAATGTATTATAGAGGTGCGGGGAGAAGCGGAGGTTACCTTCGCGTAGTGAAAGGTCAATTCCATTATTTGTCAAGAGATGGAAGATTTCGCGATTATGGTCCGAGTGTCGGTGACTTACGATTATAATTGCCGTTCGCTCTGGAAGTTCCTTTGGACTGAGGACAGAATATTTGTTCGGATCAAGACCTTGAAGGAACCTTTCTACTAGCTTATCGTTGAATTGTTGAATCTCCGTAATGCCTTGAGCGAGCAGGTATTCAACGGATTTTATCCAGGGAACGAAGTTGAAGAAATTGGCTGTGCAAAAAACATCGTATTGTTCTGCTCCTAAATCATCCCTAATTTGATAATCGCGGATTTGGTCAAAGTCTCGGTCACCTTTCATCACTATCCAATACAGCTGATTGTACTCAAGAACAGCGAGAAGCTCTGGGTGCAACCAGCAAAAACCCGTGCCGTAAGG
>JAEOSI010000183.1 GCA_016840425.1 Candidatus Wukongarchaeum yapensis | reverse complement strand
ACCTCAAAAGAAATCCTAAGTACTTAAGTAAAACATTATTATTTTTATAAGACTAACTCTTTTGAACTTTTCCATAAAAATCCAAAAAGCAAAAAGGATTAAAAATACTTAGCAGTAGCGACGAAGAAATACGATTGCTATTTTGTAATTTTATCTTTTTTGTTTTTAGATTTTTATTTCTATGGGGCTATTCTTTTTAAAAATGTAACAGTAGAATTTTTTAAACTCCAAATAGTAGGAGATATCTACAAAATAGTTGTTCATCCACTCTGCTTCATTTTTTAAGCGACAATTCTCATTGAGGTACACTGTGAAATATTGGCCTTTTCCTTTGTTTATATGGACGAAATATCCTTTTTTGAAACCGTGCTGGTTTTTGCAGAGTTGGAGATTTTCAAAACATTTCTCAATATTTCCCTTTATTTCTTTTACTTCTTCTGGTTGCCCGTTTTCATCGTAAGATGCTATAGTGGCGCTCTTTATTTGGACAGCGATTAGCGGTTCTTCCTCCTCCTTCTTTGTTTTTTGAAATATAAACAAGTTGTTTTCAGAAACGAAATTTTGAGAAGGAAACTTATGAGTTAAAACTAAGGAAGGTGAAATCTCTTTTATAGATCCCTCTAATTCCTCATAAATTTGCCTGAAAAGACTTTTCTCATCTTTTATAGACCCTCCTATGAAATCACAAACCGCGCTTTCAAAAGCTACAAGAATATCACTTTCCAAATGAGAAAGGATGAAGGAGACTGCCATTTTCCTTCTCACACCCTTAAAAAGCTTGAAAACCTATTACAAAACTTATTTTTGATTTTTTAACTTTTTTAAAAAAACTTGGTAGCGGATATGAGTCCGAAAGGACTTGTTGAGCGTTTCTTTCGGTGTTTTTGTCATCTTCTTTTTTGAGGGGTGATTTTTCTGCTTATTTTTCTACAAAAAACGCAGAATGTAGAGAATGTAGAAATGTAAAGGATTCGGAGGGCCAAATTTCCAATTTTTAGAAACAATAAAACTTTCATTGGAAGAAAGAGGTTTGGATGATAAAAATCACGGTGTTTTTAGGGAAGATCATCTTCTCTAAGTTTTGCTCCACAATTTGGGCATTTTTCTTCGATCCTTAGCCATTCTTTTATGTGCGATCTATGGACATTTATGTTGCAACAAGGTGTTTCTGTGAAATCTGGCAGAAGGACTGGGAGTTTGCATATAATACATTTTTGAAAGGATTTTTCGCAGTTTGGACACTTTTTTGCATCGGTTGAGACTGGTTGATTGCAGTTTGGACAAAGATATTTTTCTTCCTCTGCTTTTTTTTCTATTTCTGGAACGAGCATTTCTTTTTCTATTTCTTCCTTTGTAACAAGTTTTACGCTTTTTTCAACGTCATCCAGTTTGATAGGGAGACCTTTTGATATGCCTATCATTAAAAGGAGGGCTTTTAAATTCTTTTCACTCGCCATGTTAAACTCGTTTAGGAGCGTGTCGAACCCAAGTTTTTCATAGACATTGAAGAGCTCTTCCATCCTTTTCTTTGCATATTTTACACCGATGAAAGATTTATCTGCCACAACACCCCATAAATCCCCCTTTTCATTTAACTTTTTGACGGTTTCTTTTATGGATGATTGAGCAACTTTTAAATGGTTACTGAGGTCTTCATAAACAAGGGGGGATTTCTCAGAAATTTTCAGCAAATACTGTTCTTCTTTGGAACTTAGCTTTCTTTTACGCCACTTTTCCTTCTTTTCAGACTTCACCTTCTTTTTCTTAACTGGTTTGGGAGAAGAAAGAAACTTCTTATGTATGTAAATATAAAAAGCGGCAGTAGCTGCAAAAAGAACAATATATGTAAGAATTTGTGAAGTGCTCATCTCAGATCAAATCCTCAAAAAGACATTAGTTAACTAAAATATGTAATAAATCCTTTTAGAATATTTTCCCCTAAAAAAACGCTTAATAAAGATGATGAAATAATCCAATATGGGAGGAAATGACCTAAAAATAAAGATATAAAGCTGTTTTTGCCATTTTGTTTATTGTTGGATAACTTTTCCTGCTATTGCTTTTGCCATTTCAAAGGTTTTTGCTGTTCCGCCTAGGTCGTAGGTAAGTACTTTTCCTTCTTTGAGCACATCTATTACCGCGTTTTCTATTTTTTTCGCCGCTTTTTCTTCCCCTAGGTATTCGAGCATTATTTTTGATGCAAGAATCGTGGCCGTAGGATTTACTTTGTTCATACCTGTGTATTTTGGCGCGCTTCCATGAATAGGTTCAAACATGCCGAAATTATCGCCGATGTTTGCTCCAGGTGCTACGCCTAGACCTCCAACTGTTTGTGCTGCTTCGTCAGATATAACGTCTCCGAAAAGGTTAGTGGTAACGATTACGTCGAAAAACTCTGGTCTTTTTATAAGTTGCATAGCCATAGCGTCAACACGTCTCTCATCAAGCTCGACTTCTGGGAAATCCTCGGCAACTTTGAAAATAGCGTTTTTGAATATGGTATCTGTGATCTTTAATATGTTAGCTTTATGCACGTAAGTTAAAAGTTTTCTTCTTTTCATTGCAAGGTTGAAAGCAAAGCGGGCGATCCTCTCGCAACCCTTGCTGGTGATTATTCTTAACGCTATTCCTATGCCTGGGACAACTTCAAACTCTTTTCCCACATAGAGACCTTCTGTGTTCTCCCTTACAACCACCATGTCTATATCTGGATGCAAGGAGGGTACTTTAGGCAGCGTTTTGCACGGTCTCACGTTGGCATATAAGTCAAAATATGTCCTCAAAGTAACAGCTACACTTCTTGGAGATCCTGGTTCTTCTGGAGTCGTTACAGGTCCCTTTAGACAGGCATTGGTCTCTTCTATTATCTCGAGGGAGTGGGCAGGCAAATTGGTGCCGTATTTATCGATAAATTTTAACCCTGCTTCAACCTCTATAAACTCAAGGTTGAGGCTGGGAACAGCGTCTTGCACAGCGTTTAAAACCGTTATGGCTGCTTCTGCAACCTCAGGACCTATACCATCACCCGGAATAACCGATATTTTATACGTTTTTACCATTTTCAGTATCCTCTTTTACTAAATTTAACGTTAAATCTATTATTTTTAGTATTCTCTGGTTTTTTTGATTGATTTAAAATTGATTATTATAAATGTTTTTTTTCAATATTTTATTTTTCTAAAAAAAATGCAAAAAACAGTTCTAGCTTAATTTACGGTTCAGAAATAACGCTAAGGAATATTCTAAAACTTTTGAAAATTAAGAGTTCTAAATTTCCCAATTTTCAGCCTTTTATTTTGAAAATTTTTTGTGATTACTTCTTTTTTGTTCTTAAATATTTTTGAGTGAAAAAGCTCTTCCTAACGCTGGAAAATTATTGATTAAAAGTGGGTATTTAAGCGGCTGATTTTTAAAAATCATTCTTTTCATATTAACCCTCAACTTTTTTTGATTTTCATTTTTCATTTTGTTCGACTTATACCTGACAATAAGGGAAATTTTTAAATACTATAAAAACCTTAGATAAAGGTCAGGAACTAAACAAAAAAGTTCTACCTTCTTGGGTAAGAAAGCAATTATGAGAGGAAAATAAAATGGCAACATTTATCGTGCAAAAGGCCTACCGTGACCTCGCTAAGAAAAAAGGTTTTCTTGTAGGAAGCGACTCCATTAAAGCTCTTGACAAAGCCGTAGAAAAACTAGTTACGGACGCAATGGCACGCACAAAAGCAAACGGTAGAAAAACAATCAAAGCGCAAGACATTTAGAAAACAATAACAAAAGCTTTTTTTTTTCGATGACATTTTAGGAAAATTCTCCCGCTTTTTGCCCATTGTTTTTCATATTTTATCAATCAAGTTTAATCCCTTCTCCCCGCGCGTTTCTACACCTATAAATCCTCAATTTTTCTGGTTTTTTATGGGTAATGCCACCACTTAATGAGAAGATAAGGAGTAATATTTCTAAAGTTTTCCCGCGTTATAGGCCTTGTAAGATGGCGTTGGGCTCTGGGCGGTGGAACATATTTTCCTTTCTTTATCTCTCTTGGTAAAACTTTTACAATTTTTTCCGCTTTTGAAAGAACGCTTTTACATTTTTTACATTCATAACCTTGGTTTTTACCCATACTTTTCATATTTTTACCACATTTCAAACAAGGAGGATTTGTTCTAACTATCTTCTGAGCTAACCGCTTAACCTCTATCTTCTCCAAATTTACCGTTATGGGGATTTTATTAGGAGGTCGTATACCTCCATAAACCACCACATTGTCTCCTATTATAAGGCTTTTAATAACGTTTCTAAAAGCTCCTGTAGGTTCATAAGCCGCACAATCTATGAAACCAGTTTCATCAGAAAGCTTAAACACAGCATGTCCTCCTTGAACGGTTTCAGGCTTTGAGGAAACCTCTCCTTCTATAATAACAGGCAGATAAGGTTCCACTTCCTTTATCTTATACGCCCGCTTGAGGTGAGCATCAGTACCCTGATTTGTGCGAAAAATAACCCATCGCTCCACAGGTTCCAAAGTTTTCAC
>JAEOSI010000182.1 GCA_016840425.1 Candidatus Wukongarchaeum yapensis | reverse complement strand
CCTAATTGTTATTTTTATTCGATTGATTTTATTTGACATATATCTATTTTACCGGTATAAAGGATGAATCTTTTTAGAATAGTGTAAAACACTATTTTTAATATTTATGGATAACCATTCTGAGTATAAAAAATAGAAATACAAATATTGATTAAGAACTCATTTCAAAACTCTCCATAGGATGAGTATGCATGCTAACAGTATGAAGGCTACGTATGTGGCGGCGAGTTTTTCATATCTTACAGCGATTCTTTTGAACGATTTGAGCCAGCCGAACAGTCTTTCAACGCTTCTTCTGTGTTTATACTCTTCCTTTTTCATCCTGCATGGTCTTCCCCTCTTCTTTTTTTCTTTCTTCCTGTTCCTCCTGTTTTGCGGTATGTTGGATCTTATACCCCTCCTCCTGTTGTATTCCCTTATCTTTTTTGAGTCATAGGCTGCGTCAGCGTTTATGACGTTGGGCTTGTTCAACGCTTTTTTGCCCAGCTGCTTTACCTTTATCCCCTGAACGGTTTTAAAGTAAAGCTTTGAATCGTGCACGTTACCAGGAGCTACAGAAAAGGACAAGGGAAGACCATCCTTTGACGCTGCAAAACTCACCTTATTGCCCTTAATCCCTTTGTATCCGTCAAACCCCACCGCTTCACCCCTTTTTTAGCAGGGATGGTTGTGGTGTCAACGGAACAGATGCAGAGATCAAACTTCCCCTCAAGATAACCCTTTGAAACCAGGACGCTGAACGCCTCTTCCAACGCCCCCTTCTCTTTAAGGAGTCTGAACAGTCTCCAAGCCGTGACGTATGCCCCGTACTTTCCAGGCATATCCGACCACTTACACCCAGTAATCAGGACGTATAACACACCGTTAAAACCCCTTCTCAAGTCAGATCTAGGCCTTCCGATCCTTGGCTTCCGGGGAGGCATAAACGGCTTTAACAAACTCCATAATCCGTCATCAACCTCTTCAAACCTCATGGGTAAAAATCAAATACCTCAAAACTTACAAGAGTTTTGAAATGACTTCTTAATTAGAATTGTTTGAAAGTAAATAAAATGCGGGAGGAAGTATATTAGGGTTAAAAAAATCTCTAGTAAAATTAAGACTTTTTCCCAAAGGAAAAAGGTAGAATGAGGCATTTTGCGCGGTTGGAGGTTGGACTCAAAACATTTGGAATTTACTTGTATAGAGTTAAGAGCAACAAGAGCTTCTCAATGTCTTAAAAAAAGCTGCATACCAGTTTGGAAGGATTATGATGCACCCAGGATAAGAAAGGAGCTCGGACTTCTTAAGAGTATGGATGATGATGATGTGCTTTCGTGTGCTGTTATTCATAAGATATTTGAGATAAGATCAAAGATCATGAAAAAGACCGAGAGCGGGGCTATTTTTCAGATTAAAGATTGCCCATGGGCGGACTTCCTCGATCCGAAAGTCTGTGATATATTTTCAGAGGTTAAAGGGGGGTACTGTTGAAGACATAGATCCAGATTAAGAGCACTCTGACTCCACAAAAATGCTTACAAAGGAGGAATCCTAAGCCCTACTGCGAGTTTAGAATCAAAAGAAAAGTCTAACGGCCGAACTTTTCAAAATATTAAGGAATGAAAAGATAGACTTGCCAGTCTAAATTTCCGCCCCCTAAAAGTTTTTCACGGGAAAGAGAAAGTAAAACAAACAACTAAAACCACCAAAGGTTCTTTATAAAGAATTTCAGAAATACTTAAAGAGTTAAAGAAAGGGAACTTTGTAAACATTTAATGAGTTTTTAGGAGGTAAAGTTTTATGGTAAAAGTTGAGTTGGATCCTCGTTCGCATTTTTGTACTTATCCTTCCAAGGTTACGCTTGTGACTTGTTTGGATGAAGAGGGTAAAAGCAACATTATCACGTTGTCTTGGGCGACTTTTCTCTCCTTTGATCCGCCTTATTTTGGGATCTCTATTGCTCCTTCAAGGTATAGTCATAAACTGATTAAGGATACGGGAGAGTTTGTCGCAAACTTTTGTGATTACAAAAAAGCAAGGGATATCCTTTTCTGCGGTAGGAAAAGCGGGCGAGATGTCGACAAGTTTGAAGAGACCTCTTTTACGAAACTTCCTGCTTTAAAGGTTAAACCACCAAGGATTAAGGAGTGTTATGCACATATTGAGTGCAAAGTTGTTGACGAAGTAATTGTGGGAGACCACACACTTTTCGTAGGGGAAATTGTATCAATAACCATTGATGGAGAAGTATTAAGCGAAGGTAAGAACACTATCAACTTAGAGAAAGTAAATCCTGCCTTATATCTTTCATCAGATACGTTTTGCACAGCAGATCCTAAAACAGCGATGAAGCCAAAAATAAAATAAAGCGCCCTTAAGATGGAATGCTTAACAAAGGGAAAACAAGTTCCCTATAACTCCCAAAGTTTTATTTTATCTTCTCTTCTTAATCCTAATGGGAAGATAGAAGATTTTCGAGTGAGTGTGGAGTTTTATGGGTTTGATTGATCCTCAAGACATTATTTCACGGGAAGCTGTGAAGGGTGTACGTTATAAGGTTCTTGTTAGGGGAGAGAGCGTTATGGTTGTCTTGTTTGAGTTTGAACCTTATGCTAGTATTCCAAACCATAATCATGTGGAGGAGCAGGCGGGCATAGTTTTGAGAGGGGAAGGAAATTTTGAGATAGGGGAGAAAGTCTACCCTGTTAGGGAAGGGATGGCTTATCTTGTGCCTAGCGGGGTCAGTCATCGGGTTGAGGTGGGGGATAAGGGGGGAGTTTTCCTTGATATTTTCAGCCCTCCTCGTAAAGACTTATAAAAGATAGGAAAGGGTCGCTAATTATTCTGTTTTGATTTTTAGGATGCATTCGAAGAGACAGTACTTGTCTTCTTTGGCTTTGCATTTTGTTTCTGTTACGGTTACTTCTTGGTAGTCGTATTTTTTTAAGTATCCCAAGCTTTTCCATAATTTTATTAGGTCTTCTATTAATCCTTGGAGGAAACCTGCTATGGGGATGCATATTCCCCAGGGTATGAAGCTTGGTATAACTTTTATTCCTTCGCAGATTGGGCATTTTTCGTCGATGATTGTGAGGATGTGTTTTCGACCTTTTAGGGTTGTTTCGTGTTTTAGGTGGTGGCCTGTTATGCTTGCCCATAGGCTTTCAATGAAGGGACCTATTTCTTCGAAGGATTTGGGAATGTTTTCTACTCCGAAATGATCTAGAGATTCGGCGAAGACTTCTTGGCCCCATTTTTTGGATGCTGAGAAGAGTATCGCTTGGGAAATTGTGGGTTTTTGTTTTATTTCACCTGATTCTATCATGGATTTTAGATATGCTTTATAGAGACCTTTGTAGAAGTTTGAGGAAATTTTGTCTTGATCTTTAGCCCATCGGGACAGGGTTTTTAGCTTTAGTGTTAGGTTCCAGAGAATTTTTTCTAGACCTTTTCTTTTTATGAGAGTTGTAGGTTCTAGGATGGGTTTTGATAAGATTTTTTGAGTAGTATCTGTGTCTGCGAGGAATAGTTTATGTTTTATAAGACCTGCTTTTTCAAGTTTGAGGGTGAAAACATAGACGCCTGAGAATGGGAGGTTTAGTCTATTTGCGATTGTTTGAATGGATGTTTTTCCATCTATTTGCGCAAGGATCTTGATCGCGAATTCTTGTAAAGGTTTTGGTAGAAGGGGTGCGTATTTAGTTTTATCTATGGGTTTTAATGGTATGGGTATAATTTCATCTTCTACCATTTGTACAGGTTTTTTAACACCTTTTTCTGCCCTTATTATTTCTTTCGTTGTTTCTGTTTTATGGCCAGGTTTTTGTAAAAGTTCTTTTTGCGCTCCTAGACCGCTTAGATCTTTAAGGAAGGTTTGGAGTCCTGATCCCGCTTTTCCCAAGTCTGATCCAAGTCTTAAAGCTATGGCCGCTTCTCTTAGACCTTCTCTTAGGTAAGAAATTATCGGTTGTACTTCCTCTAAATCCTTACTTTTCATCACGGTTGTGAGGATTATGTGTTTTTTCTCTAAGTCGTTTAGGGCGCCTCCTGGAACGAAGATGCCGAAATGAACTACAGTTTCTGAGGGATCGGTTCTTATTGTGAAAACATCGTCTATGTTTCCCTCCGTGAAGGTTCCAATCTCCCCTAAAGCCCTTACCGAGAGTTCTTCATAAGCTTCTAGGATCTTTTTATCCTCAATTACTTCTGACTTTGTGATGAGAAGTTCTGGGATAGGACCTATGGCGGGGTCCATTACTGTGACTAAGATATATATATGAGAGAGTTCATAATTCGGCGTTTTTTTTCCTCCAAACGGATTTGCATTTTCGGCTTATGAAGGAAACATATAATTTTTGCCTAACATTTTGATATATATCCAGATAATACGATCGCTACCCCGCAATTTTAAAATGTTTTGAGGGCAAGAGAGCGATTAAAGGGCGTTTGATGGGGAAGAGTGACAGTATTACTTGGGTGACATAGAGGTGGTGATGAGGTTGTTATGAGTTTTTTTAACTTTTTCCTTTTCCAAGAGGGCTTAAGATACGAGAGGAGTGCGGTTTTTTGATGAGG
>JAEOSI010000181.1 GCA_016840425.1 Candidatus Wukongarchaeum yapensis | reverse complement strand
GATATCTAACGGCAACCTCAAAACCCTTCTAGCATGGTTAAGGACGAAGGTTCACCGGTTTGGTTTAGTTCGCGAAGCACCCGAGCTTCTCCGAGAAGTCACAGGGGAAGGTCCAAGCCCCAAACCTTGGTTGGAGTACATCGAAGATAAATTCGGTCATATTTATGGAATTAACTGAGAGGGAATAAAAACTCGCGCGCAGTTTTACGTGTTTTCCTATAGATTTGGTTGGAAAATTTATAAAAAAGTTTTATGGACATTTTTTAGTGATAGAGTATAATAAAGGAAAAAAATAAAAATTTAAGGTTAAAATGCCCTGTTTGCGCAATGCTAATCTGTTTGAACTCCTTTATAAGCTGATAGACAGATTGAGGTTAAGAACTTAAAGTATGCTATATCGACCCCTAACTTTGGAAGTGGAGATCGTGAAGAAATAATCATTGAGGTGGCAGTTGAAGCGAAAAAAGCGGGATTTATACACAACCTCTGGTTTTTTCAAGGGTTGTTGTTACGAAAACCTTGGCTTTTGTACAAGAACTCGTTCGATTAAAAATCGATTCCTATAACCAAAAATTACCAACAAGAACAACGGCAAGGGGTTCTACACGTGATACTTACCTTGCTTTTTAATGTTCTTCGCACGGTTTAACTCGTATTTTTCGTTCTCTTTTTCTAATAATTTGAAGTAGGTTTCTCGCTCGTTGCTGGTCAATTCTACTCCTATTTGTTTTTCGTAACACACGCCGATTAAGTAGGTCAATGCTTTGCGTGTGTGTCCATCGCACGCCCTCTCCAAGCATCGGATCCTTTCTGTAATGCTGTTTATGAAGTCGATTGAAATAGCAGGGAGTACCTCGGCTAAGTTTTGGAGTAAGAGATAGTCTTCCTTGACTTTTTTGAGCAATTTTTCTGCTTTATCTGATTCTCCCATAGATCATCACGCTTTTCCGTAAATAGATGTTTAAGTAAAAAGCCGCCAGCAAGCGGGAAACACTGCCTCCCTAAAAACATATTCTCAATCTCAAATAAAAAGCTGTCGGCAAAGGAACATCGTCTGTTTACAAACATACCCTCAATCAAAAAATGGGCCAATAATAGAAATAAAGACTTTTGTCGCGTCCCTATTTCCGTTTGGCTAGAAATTGTCCTAAGTTATTTTGTTATAGGTGTTTTACAAGAGTTTTTTACAGGACAGCTATCGCATTTCTTCTTTTTGCAGTATTGCAACTTTAACCTTACAAGCTTTGATTCATAAATCTCTATATCGTCTTTTTCTATTTCTAATCGCTTTGCCGTTTCTAAGGCCATTGTTGAAACCTTTGGTCTTGCTTTAATCCATATCCCTCTAAGTTCTCTTAAAAATATGTTGATTGCCACAGGTCCGACGCCCTTAAATTCTTTTAGTTTCTTTTCCAGGTCTTTTGAGTTTTCAGCCTGTCTATGTAATTCTTCTAAACTTCCTTTGTAAAGTTCTTTTAGGAGTTTGGTGGTTTTTAGTAGGTTTGTTGCTGTGGAAAAGTCATATCTAGCATAGCCTCCAGCGTCAAGAGTTTCCACAAGTTTATCCCACCCAGCTTGTAAAATATTTCCTGGGGTTGTTAAATCGTTTTCTATAAACTTTCTAAAGGTGTTTTTCGCGATCTTGTTTGAAATTCTTTTCGCGAAAAGAATTGAGGCTATAAACCATTTAAATCTGTCTTCAGGCTTGTTCAAATTTAGGTTAAGTTCTTCAGAATAAGAAGGAATTTCTGAAAGTATTTCTTTGAGTTTATCCCTCATTTTACGATTCACACAAGCAACTTTTGGGAGGTTATCTACTTTTTATGATTCTTTTCCGGAGTTCTTCTGCGTATTTTTCGTCCGTGTATGCTTTTAATCGATCGATTGTGGTTCCATAGGCGTCTATTTGTTCTTCCTCTAGTTCATACGGGTTTCTTTTTATTTCCGGATCTATTTCGCCAAGCATCTCTATCAACAGTTTCCTTTCCTCTGCTGGCATAGTTCTTTGATCGGTCATTGCTGCTGCTTTGGCGTAAATTCCTCCGTCCAGTAGGTTTTTTAAGGCTTTAAACGGCAGTTCGTAAAATTTTCCAATGGCGCCCGTTCTTTCTGTGAAGCCTTCTGGAGTCGCTGCTTTAAATGAAACGCGAACATAGAGTTTTTCCTTAAATTCACTCAACCTTTCTACGTAGTCTTTATCAGACCCAAGAATTACGCCATTGGTTTCTAAAATGAAAAGAGGATATTTTAACGCGGATACAAGCTCTAAAACAGCGAGTAAATGCTCTTTCCCTAATGTAGGCTCGCAGCCTGAGATCCTGAGCTTATTAACTTTAATGTTTTTGAAAGCTTTCCAGCGAGGATTGGTTATGCCTTCTTCAGCGGCCTTGGAGAGTCTTTGAGCAACCTGTCTTGGGTTTAAAAACTCGCCAAACATCTCCGGAAAATCTCTCGACCAATTTGTCCAGCAGAAGACACATCGTAGGGGACAGCCGACAGCATAGGCTGTTGCTATTCCTCGGTATACCGGTGCGGAATAGATTCCTGTGTATTTTCTTTCTAAACCTCCTGACCCAGGTCTAGTTACGATCTTTTCAGTCTCTTTAGCCAATTCTAAAGGGTCGAAAGGTTCGAAATTTGGCGTTAAAAACCGTTGATATTCTTTCATATTTCAACCTCTACCAGATCTATCTTTTTAGGATTTGCTATACCAAGCCCCTTTTCTTGAGCAAGTTTTATGTGTTTTATTAAAAGAGGGTCGTAACCGAGGTATGTTGCTCCTGTTGCGTCTGCTGCAACCGGATCTTCTGAAAATATCATCATGTTGAGCTTTTTTGGTTCTGCTTTTAGTTCTCCTCCAACACCAGCTGTTCTACCGTCTATTATTGAGAGGTTTAGTTTAGTGTAAAGGTTTATGTCTACTATACTTTCATTTACCCCGAGTTTATGAAATCTTCCTTTCTTTGCGAACCTAGCCTTCTCGCCTAAAGTAGCTCCGAGCATGTTTTTAAGGGACAGTGTTACGGTTGTTATAGAGTGTTCCTTAAGAACAGGGACAGAAACTATATAAGAATCTTTTAAGGTTAGGGGAAACTCAAAACTCTTAAGCACAAAAGCTTTTGGGCTTTTCCTTATTTCGTAATCATCCTTATTCAGGTCGACAAGTTTTACTTCATATTTTTCAGCAATTTTTCTATAACCTAAAATTTCATACGCATCCTTGGTTTCAGACCAACCAGATCCTTCGGCAATAATCACTTCATAGCCAGTTGTTTTATAGTATTTTAGTAGAGTTTCAATGGTTTCAGAAGGAGTGGTTGTAGGCGGGTTTTCGGCGTTTATTAGGTTCGGCTTTAAAACAACGGTTCTTTTAGAAGGGTTCGCAAAATAGCTCAAACCTCTTTGTATCATCTGAGTTAGATCTTCACCTTTAACGACTACAACCTTTGAACACAATTTATTATGCAACTCCACCCTTATTCAAAAAGGATAAAGTAGGAAATTATTTAAAAAATTAAAAATGGTTTGTGTACCTTTGTTTTCCTAGGTGGTAATTTATTTTTTGTTTAGTGATTTTTTAGGGGGTTTTATTGGTTTTGGGTTTGTCTTCGTTTTTAAAGTTAGAAGACGAAGAGGAAGGCGGTAAGTATAGTGGTTGGTTTTTGGATTTTGTTAGGAGGGATTTTGGTCCGAATGTTTTTGTTTTGTGGAATTTTTTGTATGAACCATCTACTACAGAGACCTGGGTTCAATTAAAAGACGATAAAGGGGTTGTGGGGTATGTTCAGAAGCATTTTTCTGACCGTTGGGAGAGGATTTTTGTAAGTATGAATGGTTTGGTTTCTGAGGATCTTTTTTTGAAGGTTGTTGGTGAAAGGGAGTTTTTGTATTTTAGCGTTGATCCTGAGCATTTATCCATGGTTACTCGGGTTTTTGAGCCTCAGGGGTCGCTTTTTTATCCTTATGCTGGTGATATGGCTTGTTTTCTTGTTATGAGTATTTCTGAGAATCGTTTTAATCGGTGTTTGAGGGAGAAGGAAGCTTTTCGCCTTTCTTTGGAGGATGTTGATAAGTGGGATTTGCTTAAAGATTGTGAAATGTTTTTGAAGTATGGTTGGGGGTTTGGAGTTTTTGAGGCTGATCGTTTGGTTAGTTGGGCTTTTGGATGGGATTTTTTAGAGGATTTTGCTGTTGTTCGTGATGTTTCCACTTTGGAAGAGTTTAGAGGTAAGGGTTATGGGACCATTGTGACTTCCGCCGTTGTTAGTTTTGCTTTTGATGTTATGAAGAAGCCCTGCGTGTTTTTATGGGTTGAAGAGTCTAATACTCCAGCTAGGAAGATTTATGATAAGTTAGGGTTTAAAGTTGTGGGTAAGAGGATATCTTTTGATGGCAGGAGAATCTTGCCCCCTCCTAGTAAAAAACAGTGAGAAAAAAGAGCGAAAAACAGGAAAAATGAATTTGTTGTCGGATATTTTGGTTTTTTATACGCTGATTTCTTTGTATCTTTTCATGACTCGTTCGAGTCTTTTTATGAGCATGGATAGATTTCCTATAATGCTTGGATCTGCATTGATTTCTTTGGCCTTTTCTAGGGATTCT
>JAEOSI010000180.1 GCA_016840425.1 Candidatus Wukongarchaeum yapensis | reverse complement strand
ATCGCCTTTTAGAAGCATGGCGAACGGGTAAATCGTTTTCAATCAACTCCATTTTCCCCACGATTTCCATTACTAAATTCTGAAAAATATTTTCAAAGTTTTTTTGCACAAATTCCTATCAAAAAACTTTAAAAAACACAAAAAGATAAAAATAGCTATCAAAAATGGTAATGGATATGGTGAGCAAAATGGTGCTCAAAGCAGAGACTAAAATCCGCATAAGAGAAGGAAAGGAATACAAATACTTCTACGTCCACCTGCCCTCAAAACTCGCCGAGGACAGCCAGTTTCCCTTCAAAGAGGGGGAAATCGTGGTTGTGGAGATCGTTGAAGGGGAAAGGAAGCTCTGCATCTATAAGAGGGAGGGGCAGAAGGATGGGGGCTACCTATCTGTGACTTGGCAATCCGACACAGAGGATTGACATTTATGTCAACCGTAAGAGTCTAGTGGACGTAGGCTGAATTATGAAGTTGTAAAGGAGATGATGGAGAAACGAGGAGTAATGCCTGAACCCGTAACCTTGGGAAAAGAAGATCTCGGAAAACTTAAAGGAATACTGGGCAGGGGCGAGATTACTGAGGAAGATTACGAATTTTTATTGAGGGGCAGGATTGAGCTGAACGCTTTAACTCCCACCGAGCTGTTAGAGTGGTTGGAAAAGCGGCTAGAAGAGCTAGACTTGTGGAAAACCGTTCCTGAACAAGAAGAGTTAGACGGATGCATGAAGGAACAAATGGATTCAAATTTAGAGTACACAAGGAAAAGTCTAGTAGGCGAGTTAACTGAGGCATTTGAGGACAAATTAGGGTTATCAAAGATACAGGACGCTTTGGGAAGGATTAGAGGCACGATCGAGGAGAAAATAGATGCAGAGATATCGCGACATATGGAGGATATCGAATACCCTACAAAAAACGTGGAGGAATTTAATAAGTTGTTAAGGGAGGACATGGAGAATTATTGGGCAGTTTTGGCTGAAGAAATAGCCACCCTGATGGTAGCGGGTTAAACCTATTGTAAAACCTGTTTAGTTCTCGGATTTTTTATAGTTTTTTGTGGTGTATCCTGTCTTTTTCAAATCTTCTGTTTTTCTGCTTCCAGAGATCGTAGGCAGTCACGAACCTTGTTTTCTTCGGGGGTGAATTCACAACTCTGAGATTTTTAGGTGCTACCCTTGTTTTAACGCGGTCTCTAAGGGTCTTCAAAGCTTCCCTCCTTCTTACAGATGACTCCAAGCTTCTTTTTAAGGAAGACTGGGAGGTCTATCACAGCAAAGGAGAAGTCCCAAGTTCTGTCCAACCGTTTGCTGAGGAATATGGCTTCCTCTAGGGAGAGGGCGAACCGGTCGCAAAGATCGTCCAAGCACACAACCCCTTCCCTCTCTACTAAGGGTTTTATCACACCCTTCCTCAAGGAGTCTACCTGCCACCTAGAAAGAAACCCACTTCTTACGACCTTTCTTCACCACCACCATTGTGATCCACTTTGGCAAATCGAAAAGGTCTTTAACCCTCCGAAAGAACACCATGCCGTAGAGAAACTCTTTCACTTCCCTCTCAGACAAACAGAGATAGTCAGAGAGGAAGGCTAGAGGGATCCTCCCATAAGAGAGGAGGTGGTATGCCCTAAAAACATAGTATTAGTGGTGAGTTGAAGGATCAACGTTTGTGGTAATGTTGGCGGAAAGGAAGAGGAGGGAAATCACGTTAAAAGAAGAGCAGTCGCCTTTTTGTCTTTCCTTCTCTTTGAATTTGCAAAGCATAACCAATCGGTTACAGTAACCTTCAACCAAGGAAAGAAACCGCTTAACACTCCTTATAAGACGCTTTATCCCGTATTCTAAGGCGTTGTAGACGATGAGGTAGGTGTAGGGGCGTAAAAACTCTAAGAAGTCGAAGACCGGTTTCCTGTAAAAAAACCTTCCCTCCAATGGGAAGTGGTACCTCCTCCAGAACCTCTTTGCTAGGAGGGTTCCCGCTATGTTCAGCCTCCGGTTAACCTCATCCTTCTTTTCTCTTAAGGCGTATCTTTTCCATCTTTTGTCCACTTTTTTCCCTCTTCTCTTGCAAAGGTGCCTGAAGTAAACCTCCAAGAAGAACCTGGCGTAGTAGGCTTCAAGCTTTAAGAGCTCCTCCCTCCCCGCCCTCCCACACTTTCTCAACCTTTCCTCGTCCCTTTTAACCTCCTCTTCACGTTTAGGTATTTTTGGTTCTCAGCCCCAAGGATGTGTCTTAAGACGTTAATCGTTCCGAGGATCTTCCTAGAAAGAGAGATTTTAAAGAGGTTTTCTACGGCTTTCTTCTCCTCTTATTTTTCTCTTCTTTCAAGGTTTTCCAAGCTTCTTGCTCCGCGCTTCGTTGTCTTTTCTAGGTTTTCTATGAGGGCTTCTTTCCCCTTCCATGTCTTCAGTTTCCTCCCCCGCTTGCTGTGGATTTTTTCACGGTTTTTAAACCTTTTACTGGGCAACCAACTCATCTCTGTCTTCTATTATCTTGAAAAGTTTTTCCACGCCCCTAAATTTCAGAGTTGTGAATTCCCCCTCTCTCACCAGTGAAAACGTCCTCCAACAGGTTAAAAAGAAGCTTTCAAGGAAGATCCGTTCCTTCGAGCAGCATCTCGACCGCTGTTTGAAGGTTCAAGAGGCGTTAACCCGGACTATAAACGAGCAGCTCGACCTGGTCTCTTATAAGGGTCAGGATCCTAAAGAACTCCTCCGCCTGCTGCTTGCTGCTGCCTTCTAACCGTTTTTAAGACATGGCAGCTCAACACAAAAAGCAGCACAGGCATGAAGGAGAGGCGGGTGAACACCATGTAACCAACACACACATACAAAAAACTAATCCAACACCAATCGCTGTACATAGAAAAATAAAAATTAAAAATAAGTTTTACAATAGGTTTAAGTTGATAGGAATTTTGATAGGAATTTATTCAAAAAAATTTAAATAATATTTTTACATTATTTGTAAACAAAAATCGTATAGAAAATGGAGTTAATTGAAAAAAGGTAATTAAAATAGGATTTGGTTAAATATGTTAGGGGGGCCCGTTTGCTGCGGCGCTTTAGGTATTGCAGCTGCTATTGTTTTAAGCCTACTTGGTGCATCTTTGGGCATAAGTTCTTCAAGCCCTAGTATAGGCGGCGCCATGACTGAACGAAAAAGTGAAGCACCGAAGATGGTAATCAGCACAGTTTTGGCAGAAGCTCTCGGAATATATGGACTTATTATTGCTTTTCTAGGTCTTTCTTGGTATACTGGTTTCTTCCCAAGCGATACAAATAATCCTGCATTTGAAGATGGGGCAACTACTTTATTAGTTGCTGGTTTAATCATGGGTTTTGCAGCACTTTTTGCAGGTTTAGCCATCGGATATGCTGGTGCTAGCAATGCTAAAACTACAGCAGAAGATCCTGACCTTTTCGTTATGAGTTTAATTCCTGTGGTTCTTGGTGAAGCTCTAGCAATTTACGGTTTAATCATAAGTTTCCTAATGGTTTCGTCCTTACCATGACCATTACTTATAGCGCTGACGCGAAAGAACGCGTTCAAACCATTTTAAATAGCAGCTAGAAAATAAGTTAAGGTTATTTTGGTGGAGAAAATGTCAAACATATGTTCTATTTGTGGTACCAAAACGGATGAACGGAAATGCGATATTTGTGAGAAACCTATTTGCCGAGAATGTGCAAAATTCATGGTAACTTATGTGGAAGATTATCTTTGTAGACGCCAGATGACTCTTAGAGTTTGCCCAAAATGCAAAATATCTTTCAGGAAATCTGATGAACTCTTCGATAAGTTCTTATAGAAGTTGATAGAGGTTGATGAAAGTTGTCTTCGGTTTGTGATTGTGTTAGGGCTTTGAGGGAATTTAAGAATGATATTTTGTTCTATTTTTTCAAACGTGTGGTCGAGAAACCAGAGCCGGGTCCTTTCGGAAAGTTTACGAGACTACGCTTCGAATCGTTTTTCTTTATCTATTCCTAGGTTTTTATTGGTTTTTTTTGAAAGTGTTTTTTATGGATTTCAGTGTTCTCTATACATGAGTGAACAAATCTAACTTCATTAGGCAAATTTTCATTCTCTCTATTTATTTCACATGCTGCTGCAACTACATTTATAGGAATCAATAACTTCTCTTGCCATTCTTCCAGCTGTTTTTTAGAGGTTGGAATTTTATTTAAAAATTCTTTCTCTCCTACCCTTTTAATAGCGTGTTCTAAAGCTTTAAGAACATTCTCATTAACATTAACCAAGAAGCTCAAATTTGCCTTTTTCATAGACATATAACCCAAACAACCTCAAAAATTATTCTAAAGCAAAAAACAGCGATATTTTTTCTCTAATCTAACTTCGTTAATTATTTATCAATTATGAATAAATCGTTACCTATGACCTTTTCCAGTTCTTTTTCTATTTCTTCAAAATTATGCTTTTTAACAGGTATATAACCGTAAGTTGTTTCTATTTTTCGGCCAAACTTCATAGTTGCCTCGGTAAGGAGCCTTAGTCCCTTTGCTTCATCTATTATCCTGTTTAAACTTTCAACTGCCTCCTCCTTTATGTTTTTAATTTTTCTACTTTGTTCCTCAATTTTTCTTTTTGTTTCTTTTTCTATTTTTTCTAGTTCAATGAGTTTT
>JAEOSI010000027.1 GCA_016840425.1 Candidatus Wukongarchaeum yapensis | reverse complement strand
CGAGGAGACTGTGGAACTTCACAAAAACGAGTTAAACCCTGGAGGAGGAATACTCTACGATGGAGATAAAATAACGCTTACTGCAGAGAGTTTAGGAAGAGATGATGTGAACCTTTACCCTGTTCCTTTGGAAAAAATAGCTACAGAGACAGGGGAAAGGACGATTATGAGAAACACTGTGGCTTTGGGAGCTTCTATCGCACTCGCTGACTATGACTTAGATATGTTAAATGGGGTTATCAGGGACACTTTTGCTCATAAAGGAGACAAAGTTGTAAACCCTAACTTAGCTGCTGCAAAGGGTGGCTACGATTATATAAAAGAAAATTATCCAGCAGACAGTTTTAGATTCAAGTTAAGTAAGATCAAAGGAAGAGAACCGAAGCCGTTGATTAGTGGTAGTGAAGCGATTTCTTTGGGGGCTATTCAGGCGGGTTGCAAGTTTTATTCGGCTTATCCTATGACCCCTGCCTCGCCTATCTTGCACTTTATGGCGGCCCATGAACGAAGATTTGGAATGATAGTGAAACATACAGAGGACGAGATTGCAGCGATGAACATGGCCATAGGTGCGGCTTACGCTGGCGTAAGGGCTATGACAGCTACTTCTGGGGGCGGTTTTTGCCTTATGTCGGAAGCTTTGGGTTTAGCAGGAAACACTGAGGTACCTGTAGTTGTTGTGGTGGCTCAAAGGCCTGGTCCTGCCACTGGTCTTGCTACTTGGACAGCACAAGGAGATCTTAGATTCGCTATTCATGCAGCTCAAGGAGAATTCCCAAGACTCGTAGCGGCTCCCGGAGACATGGAAGAATGTTTTTACACCACTATAAACGCGCATAATTTCGCTGAACGTTACCAAGTTCCCGTGATAATTCTTGAAGACAAATATTTGGCAGAAAGCAGTAAAAGCGTGGAAAAGTTTAACGTTTCCAACGTTAAGCTTGATCGCGGATGTTTGGCAAGAGAAGAGGATCTTGAAGCAGAAGAAGTTACTTTCAAAAGGTATGAGTTTACTGAAACAGGAATATCTACAAGGGCTTTTCCTGGCCAGAAGGGCGGTATTCACAATGTTGGAGGAGAGGAGCATGATGTTTACGGTTTCATGTCAGAGGACGCTGAGAACCGGCGAAAAATGGTGGAGAAGAGGATGAGAAAGCTTGAACTTGCAGCGAAAGAACTTCCAAAGCCGAAGCTTTATGGTGATGAGTCTTCTGACCTTTTGGTGATAGGTTGGGGGTCAACGAAATGTCCTATGCTTGAAGCGATGAGAGTCCTTGAAGAAGATGGTTTGAAGGTGAAGTTCTTGCATCTTATTTGGATACTCCCTTTTCCTACCGAAGAAGTGAGGAAGTTTATGGACTCTTCTGCGAAAACTGTTTTAGTTGAGGGTAATTTCACTTCCCAGCTTGGTTCTTTAATACGGGAGAACACAGGGAAAGTGGTGGATCATAAGATTTTGAAGTATGACGGGAGACCGTTTTATCCGGAGGATATTGTTCGCGGTATAAAGGAGGTTGTGTAAATATGGGTCTCAAGATTAGTGATTTTAAGTATAAGTTTGGTTACAATGGTGGCTTGCCTAACTGGTGTCCAGGGTGTGGTAATTTCGGTATTATAACGGCTATTAGGCATTCTTTGGTGAACTTGGAACTTGACCCGAAAGATGTCGTTTTAATTGGAGGTATAGGTTGTTCTGGAAAGTTGCCACAGTGGGTTGTTAGTTACGGTTTTCATGCACTCCATGGTAGGACTTTGCCTGTAGCTACTGGGATAAAGCTTTCAAATCATGAATTAACTGTGATTGTACATGCCGGTGATGGTGATTGTTATGGTATAGGTCTTGGTCATTTGATTCACTCCATACGAAGAAACTTAGATGTTGCTTGTATTGTTCATAATAACCAAGTTTATGGTCTTACAACCGGGCAAACTTCCCCTACGAGTCTTAAAGGATTTAAAACCAAATCTACGCCGGAAGGCGTAATCGAGTTGCCTATTAATCCTATCGCTTTGGCGCTCTCTTCTGATGCAACTTTTGTAGCAAGGGGTTATGCAGGAGACAATAGACACCTTGCGGAGTTAATAACAGAAGGTATAAAACATAAAGGGTTCGCCCTCATCGACGTGTTACAGCCTTGTGTCACCTTTAATCGCGTGAATACCTATGATTGGTTTAACGACCGTGTCTATAAGCTAGAAGAAACAGACCATGATTTCACTGATAAAGATGCAGCTTTTGAAAAAGCCTTTGAATGGGAAAAAACGAACAATGAAAAGATCCCCATAGGCATATTCTATAAAGAAACAAGGCCTACCTATGAAGATGAAAACCCACAAATAGCCGAAAAACCCCTAGTAAAACACGATATAACCAAAATAGACATAGAACCAGTCCTAAACATGCTCATCTAAAAAAAAGAAAACCCAATAAACTACCTCTTCTTTTTTTAATAATAAAATATAAAAGGTTTGATTTTTAAAGCTCAACAACTTATATTAAAAAAGTAAAAGTATGTTTTTGAACAGAGGCTTTAACCCTTTTTTTGGAAATTAAGCCTATTTTTCCTAAAAGCTTTATTTCATATGTAACTATGTTTATTATTTGCTTTTAGTTTTGGTGGGATGTTTGCTTTGCTAGAGGATATAATAGTTACGGAAAAGTTGACAAAGGTATTTAACAAGACGATAAAAGCGGTTGATCAAGTTGATATGGGGGTTAGGAAGGGTGAAATTTTCGGATTTCTTGGGCCTAATGGGGCTGGTAAAACTACCACGGTCAATATGTTGACCACCCTCCTAAAGCCTACTTCTGGCAAAGCTATAGTTAGCGGTTTTGATGTTGTTAAGCATCCTGATGAAGTCCGTCGGCGCATAGGAATAGTTTTTCAAGATTCCGTTTTGGAAGATAGGTACTCTGGTTATGAGAATATGATGCTTCATGCGAGGCTTTGGGGGGTAAAAAAAGAGATAGCAAAGGAGAGAATTAAAGAGTTATTAGAACTTGTTAGTTTAACTGCTAGGGCGAAAGATTTGGTTAGGGCGTACTCTGGGGGCATGAGACGGCGTCTTGAGATAGCAAGAGGCCTTGTTACACGACCAGAAATCCTTTTCCTTGATGAGCCTACTTTAGGCCTTGATCCGACGACTAGGTTCCACATTTGGGACTACATAAAATTAATTAACAAGGAGCAGGGTGTTACTGTGTTTCTTACAACCCATTATCTTGACGAGGCGGAACACCTTTGTGAAAGGCTTTCCATAATCGATTATGGTAAAATTGTCACGACAGGCTCTCCTTCTGAGCTTATAAACAGTCTTGGAGGGGATGTAGTCAAAATAACAGGGGAGGGCGATGTTGGGCTAGCTATTTCTGCTTTTAAGCCTGAGAATTATATTAAAAACGTGATCGTGAAACAAGATAACGGTTTAGAGTTGACGATTGCAGAGAGCGATAAAAGCTTGCCTAAAATTATTAGAAAGCTTGAAGAGACAGGTTATAATGCTTTGAGTATTAGTTTAAAAAAGCCTTCTTTAGATGATGTTTTTATTGCTTATACCGGTAGAGAAATTAGAGAAGAGGAAGCATCGGGATCTGAAGGCATTAAGAAGCATTTTGTTATAAAAAAGCTTTCACGAAGCTAATATGAAGGTTCTAGGTTTTAAGGGATTTTAGCGCGTTTTTGTGGTGATTTTGATGGTTTTCGAGAAGTTTTTAAATGGTTTTTTACCGATTTATAAGCGGATTTTGAGAATTAGCGTTAGGCGTAGGTCGATTATTATAAGCATGATTGTTCAGCCGATTTTATGGATGGTGGTACTTGGTAAGACCTTTAATAATATTTTGGGAGGTAGCCCTTTTGGGGCGGAATATGATTATTTAACTTATTTAGCATGTGGAGTTATCACTATGACTGTTCTGTTTAGCAGTCTTTTTGGAGGAATGACCCTCCTTTTTGATAAAGAATTTGGGATGATGAAGGAGTTTCTTGTTGCACCCATACCACGTTCAACAATACCACTGGGCAATGGGGCAGGAATAGCTACTCGGAGCTTATTCCAAGCAATTCTAGTACTGTTATTAGCTTTAGCTATAGGAGCCAAATTTGAGCTTAGTCTTTACAAAATCTTGCCCATGCTTTTTGCCATCATCTTAGTGTCTTTAGGACTTTTCGGTTTAACGGCAGCAATAGCGGCAAAAATTGAAAGTTTTGAAGGATTTCAAGGTGTTATGCAGTTAACAGCAATGCCCTTATTCTTTGTTAGTGGCGCAATATACCCTATAGTATTTCTTCCACAAGGTTTGCAAGAATTCGCAAAGTATAGCCCTATAACCCACGTAGTAAGCATTATACGCTACTACCTAATCGGCGAAAAAGCGGCAAACTTTGATGTATTATGGGGCTCCTCTCATGCAAATATAGGGCTTTTCCTTTCCTTTGTGTATCTTGGCTTTTTTGCTGTAATCTTGCTCTCTCTTGCTTGCTGGGCCTTTAAAAAACAGACAATATAAGGAAGAGAAAACAAGAGTTTTTATAAAAAGAGACTTTTAAAGGTAGGAAAGGTTTTCGAAAAACCTAATAAATATATCAATGGTTATAAAACTTGTGCGTTTAAAGTTTAAAAGTAATCTTTATCTTGTTTTTTGTTTCAGATCTCTTGGATTTTGCGAGGAGTAGTTTTGATGCAGCTAAAAGGGATTTTCTTTGATTTGGGAGATACTTTGATCGATGAGGAGAGTTTTCAGCCTCTTGATGGTGCTGAAGAGGTTTTGGAGAAGCTTAAAGGGCGGTATAAGCTTGCCGTAATAAGTAACACTACTACTTCTACAACAGAGGACATTGAATGGATTATGGAAAGGTTGGGGCTTCTTCATTTTTTTGACTATGTTATTGCTTCAAAGTCTTTTGGGGTAGGAAAACCTGATGTCTCAATCTTTAATTTTGTTTTAGAAACGCTTTCGCTTAAACCTGAAGAAGTTGTTTTTGTAGGGAACAAGATAAGCACAGATATCCTTGGAGCGAATAAAACGGGCATGGAAAGCATCCTCTTGAGATGGAACTCAAGATACTTGGAAGAACCTTCTTCTCCTGAGGAAGAACCGGACTTTGTGATAAACTCTTTTAAAGAGTTGCTGAAAATCGTTGAAAACTTGAATCAAACTCCCTCAGAGGGAGGGCTATAAAAATAGGGGAGGTTAAAACTAAAACGATATAAAATAATAATGGGTATATTTATATGGTAATAACGTTGAGCGAAGAGGTTTTGGATAGAGAGACAATTCGTAAGTATGCAAAGTCACGTGAAAAAGTTCTTACAAACTTCCTTAAGACAATTAAGGGTGTTTTGAGGGCTAAAGATATCGTTGTTGTAGATGATGAAGTGTTACCTCTTACTGTAATAAGCGATAGACCTCATGGATCTTTACGTTTAATTGAGGATGCTTATCATTTATTAAAGGAGACGAAATCTGAATCTAATAAATTGAAGATCTCCTTTTTTAACGATGAGTACATAGTTGTTTATATGGTTCTTTATAAGGAAGATTATTTTACTTTGGTTTTTAACGCTAAATCTCTGCCCCCCGCCATAGAAGAAAGATTGACGGTAATTGGAGAGATTTTAAAAAGGATTTTAACCGTTTCTGTCTTAAGCCTTCAAAGTATAGATGAACTCATACAAGTAGTTCTTGAAGGATGATTACCCCTAAAAGCTTTGCTTCGCGAATTTGACTTATTTAGTTTTTTGTAATAGTTTGGCGGTTTCTTTTGGGGTTTTTGCGATTTTTACTCCTGCTTTTGTTAGTTGTTTGATTTTGTTTTCTGCTGTTCCTTTTTCTCCTTCTATTATTGCTCCTGCGTGACCCATTTTAACGCCTTTTGGAACGTATTTTCCGGCAATGTATGCTACTACGGGTTTTGATATGTTTTCTTTTATGTAGTCGGCGGCTTTTTCTTCTTCTTCTCCTCCTACTTCGCCTATCATGACTATTTTTTCGGTGTCTTTGTCTTTTTCAAAGAGGGAGAGAGCTTCAGTAAAGTTTGTTCCGTGGATTTTGTCACCGCCTATGC
Source organism: Candidatus Wukongarchaeum yapensis (assembly GCA_016840425.1). Lineage (GTDB taxonomy): Archaea > Asgardarchaeota > Wukongarchaeia > Wukongarchaeales > Wukongarchaeaceae > Wukongarchaeum > Wukongarchaeum yapensis. Next base: position 10,190 of record JAEOSI010000027.1, on the reverse strand, counting down.
CGATGAATGTGCTGATTCCAAGCCCTTCCTCTAAAAGGGAGAATATTATTTCGTAGGAGAGGGTGCCTGAACGGCTTACCACACCTATGTTTCCTTGGATGTTTATTTTGTTTGGCATGATGCCTACTTTACACTTTGCTTTTGGGTTTATTATTCCTGGAGTGTTTGCGCCAATGATTCTTGCTCCTTTTTCCTCAGCAATGTTTACCATATTTAAAGCGTCCCACAAAGGTAAGTGTTCTGTTATTACTACAACGAGTTTTATTCCTTCGATGAGAACTTCTTTTACCGCTTCTAAACAGTAAGGAGAAGGCACAAAAACAATGGAAGTATTAACATTATTACTTTCCATCATCGCTTCTTTTACCGTGTCATAAACCTTGACTCCGTGAACTGTTTCCCCTCCCTTGCCTGGAGTAACTCCTGCCACTACTTTTGTACCATATTCTAGCATAAGTTTTGTGTGAAACCTTCCTTGTCTCCCCGTTATACCTTGCACTAGGACTTTTGTATTTTCATGGATAATAATTCCCGTTTTAGGAACCCTCCTTAAAACTTTAAAATTTGTTTTAATTGTTTTTGTTAGCTTATTGTTGATAAAATTTGAAATAAAAAAGTTATTGAGAATTAGTTTCATTTCTATTTGAAATAAATAAAGCTCTCGAATTGCAAAACCTTAAGGTAAAAGCATGATGTTAAATATCTTCAAAAATTTGAAAAAAAGGAAAAAGTATGTGTTTATGTCAAATATTGGCGAATTTTCTCTCTTTCAATCTATTTTCACTCTTATTCCTGATACAGGGTGTGTTAGTGGTATGACGACATCTAGCAAACCGTTCTCAAATTTGGCTTTAGCCCTTGTATGGACCACCTCGTGGGCTAATTGATAGCAACATGAAAACTCGATATCTTCCCTTGGTCCTTTAATGCAGAAACCTTGTTCACTGACTTCTAGTTCGATATCTTCTTTCTTTACACCTGGTAATTCAATCTGAATGTAGTAGTTTTCATTATCATGATCTGCAAACACTGTTGGCGCTATTGTAGGTTTTGTTACTTCAGACATAGAAAACACCATTTTAAGGGCGAGAAATCGCAAGATAAAAAACCTTTCTTTTTAAACGAAATTAGAAAAAGTGTATGTGCGATAATTGATATTTCTGCTTCTTTTTCTTTTCTTAAGAGGTGATATTTTTTACATTTCTTTTTTTGATAGTTTTGTAGCTTTTATTACTGCTTTTTCCGTGTTTGTTTCAACTTCTATTCCTGTTTTTTTTAGGATTTTTTGACCTTCTTTTTCTTTTGTTCCGGTAAGCCTACACACAAGGGGTAAAATGGGTTTTTCTTGGGATTTAAGTTCTTGTAGCCACTCTACTATGCCTTCGGCTATTTCATCACACCTTGTAATACCGCCAAAAACGTTTACAAGTATCACTTTCAATCCCGATATTCTTGACACAAACTCCAAAGCTTTTTTAACTTGGTCAGGACTTGCACCTCCACCTATATCTACAAAACACGCGGGATTTCCTCCCATATCCTTGACAAGGTCTAAGGTGCCCATTACCAAACCAGCACCATTACCTATGACACCAATATCTCCTTGAAGTAGAACGAAAGAAAAGCCTGCTTTTTCAGCTTCAGCTTCAAGTATTTCCCGAGCTCGTTTTTGTGCCTGCTTTCTAATCTTTGTTTGTCTGAAAAGGGCATTATCATCGACCAAGATTTTTGCATCTAAAGCCACTAAACCTTTTTCAGACAGGGCTAACGGGTTTATCTCAACAAGTTCGCAATCGTATTTTAAAGCCAACTCCCACATAGACAACAAGGTTTTTTTAAACTCTTCCATCGCAACACGAGGATCTATAAGGGTTTTTTGAAAAAGCGTTTCCACAAACTCTTCTATCTTTTTGGAAGAGTGTTTATTTTCAGACCAAGACTCCAGAGAGAGTTTAAACACTTCACTGGCGAAGGCTTCGACATCAACTCCTCCCTTTAATCCGATTAAAATTAAGGGTTTTCTTTGAAAAGTATCCACGGTGACTGCTACATAAAGTTCGTTTAAAATATCGATTTTTTCTTCTAAAAGAAGTTTTTCAACGATTTCTCCAAGCACTTCCTTTTTTAACAGTTTTTCAGCTATTTTCACCGTTTCCTCGGGAGTTAGAGCGGATCTAACAGCGCCAGCTTTACCCCTACCCCCTGCTAGAACTTGTGCTTTAACAACACAAGAACCAAACTCTTTTGCAACAGAAAAAACCTCATCAACAGAACTTACAAGCTTACTACGAGGAACAGCCACTCCAAACTCTCTCAAAATCCCCTTAGCCTCAAACTCATACAACTTCAAAACAAACCACCATGCAAAACATAAACCTGTCTTTACTCTAGTGCATAAATGATTTACGAAAATTCTATTTATATATTAATACGATGGGTTCCAAAACGGGTTAAAACAGGAAAAGAAGTTAGTTTTACAACAGGTTATGAGTATTGGTGGTAGAAGAAGATCAGTTATCGTTTGTTTTTTCGCTTAAGGAGTTTAGGTAGTGGTATATGGTCATTGCTTCGTCAAATCCTAAGACTTCTATTGCTTCAAAAAGGGTTTTTCCTTTTTCAAAGAGGCCGATTATTTCCTCCTTTCTTTCTTCAGTTATGCCTGTTTCATAAGTTATCCTTTTCCAGTTGATTTGGTCCTTGTTAATTTTTAGGTTTAATGGCTCTGTTAGAGCTTTTTGTTCCTCTTTTGATAATTTTGCGTAGTGTTGTACGCCCACTTTCATCAGGATGAAGCTTGGATCCAAGAAATCTTCATCTTCTTCCTCTTCCTCTTTTTTTTTAAAAACGGGAACTATTTCCCTTGAAAATTCTACGGCAGGTATGAATTCCCATCCTCTAAGCGTAAACTCGTGATCAAGGTATATTAAGATGGTGTGAAGAGGATCGTTTTCTTTGCCGTGCACATACACCACAGAAACTGGGTACCTCTTAGCAGAAAGCACTACGCTTTTTTTTACAGGGATCACCGTATCTTCCCCACAAATCTGACATTTTAAAAGTAAATAAACCCGTTCTTCATCCTGCTCTATCACAGTCATTTTAAGTGATCACCTGCCTCAAAAAAAAATCAAAAGAGAGAAGAAATTTCGTAGGGTGTATAACAATTAAAATTTCTAAATTTGATAGAAAGACCTTATCTGTTTAAATATATGGCTTTATAAGTTAAAAACTAATTCCTTCTTTATGGTTATCTAAAAAGTCTCGAGAAGACAATTATGTAAAGCTTTAAATTTTTTGTTTTAATATCTTAATGGTGGATGATAGATCTTTTTTAGTGGGTGAAGAGTTGGAAGAGAAGTTTTTTAGGCTTGGATCCGTTGAAGAATTATTGGATTTGTGTTTAGATACGCCACTTGATCTGTTAGTTTCTTTGGCTGGGAAGGTGAGAGATCAGCTTTTTGAAAAAACTGTTTCTTTTTCCAGAAATGTTTTCATACCTTTAACAAATCTTTGTCGCAATAACTGCGCTTATTGTTGTTTTAGGGTAGAGCCTTGGGATCCTAAGGTTAAACTGCTTACGAGGAAGGAGGCTTTATCTATTATTGATAGAGGGGTGAGTTATGGGTGTACTGAGGCTTTGTTTACTTTTGGTGAAAAGCCTGAAGAAAAGTATGAAGAGGCTAAAAGATGGTTGAAAGGAGAAGGATACGATGGTATTATTGATTTTCTTTTAGATCTTTGTTTTGAGGCTTTAGAGAGGGGGATTTTGCCCCATATTAACCCAGGAGTCATTGAAAGAGAGGAGATGAAAGAGTTAAGGAAGGCAGTGACTAGTATGGGTTTAATGCTTGAAAGTTCAAGCAGTCGTTTATGCGAGGAGGGGGGTCCCCACGCGTTAAGCCCGACAAAACATCCAAGTGAAAGGCTTAAAGTTATGGAAGAAGCGGGAACGCTTAAGATTCCTTTCACCACAGGAATCCTTGTTGGTATAGGTGAAACATGGAGGGAAAGGGTGGAAAGCCTCCTTGAAATAAAAAAAATCCACGAAAAATACGGGCACATACAAGAGATTATTATACAGAACTTCGTTCCTAAAGCAGGGACATCTATGGAGAACCATCCGCCTCCCACGGAAGACGAGCTTCTTCGCACAATAGCTTTGGCTCGTTTAATGTTTAGGGGAGAGGTTAGTGTTCAAGCGCCTCCAAACCTTGTCAGAGATAAAGGGAAAATTTTACAGGCAGGGATAAATGATTGGGGTGGTGTTTCGCCTATAACGATAGATTATGTAAACCCTGAGAAACCGTGGCCTTCCATAAAAGAACTGGAAAAAGTCACCCTTAAACATAGTTTAAGTTTGCGGGAACGCTTGCCTGTCTACCCACAATATGTTAATTATGAATGGCTTGATAAAAGGGTTTATAATCTTGCAAAAATGTTAAAAGACGATGAAGGTTTTGCAATATTGTATGATGAAAGGGTTTCAAGAACTTTTAAAAACGCCAAAATGGGGTCATTTTAGATGATGGAAAAAGATATGGATTATTATAGGATTTTTTCAGAGATTGATCCGGTTATTGAGGGTATACTTGTTAAGGCTTATGATGGGAAGGAGATCTCTTCAGGGGAGGCTTACGAGCTTTTAAACCTTGAGGGAAGGTTGGTTTGGCCCCTCTTGTATACTGCTGATATTGTTCGACAGAGGCTTGTGGGGAATATTGTGTCTTTTGTGGTGAATCGAAATATCAATTTTACAAACATGTGTGAAAATAGGTGTTTGTTTTGCGCTTTTAGGGTTGATGAGGGTGATAAAGATAGCTATTTTTACTCGATTAATAGGATTGTGAGTATGGCAAAAGAAGCGTGGAAGAGGGGAGCAACAGAGGTATGTATCCAAGGTGGGTGTAAAAAAGGATTAAAAATAGAGTTTTACGCGGAGATTTTGAGGGAAATAAAGAGGGAGTTGCCTGATATTCACATTCACGCCTTTTCTCCCCAAGAAGTTTTTCAAGGGTCAATAAACTCTGGAATAACGGTTGAGGAGGGATTAAAGATCTTGAAGGAGGAGGGGCTTGACACTATGCCTGGTACCGCTGCAGAGATCCTTGATGATGAAGTAAGAATGAAGGTTTGCCCCCAAAAAGTGAACACTAAGACATGGATAAAAATAATAAAGACTGCCCACAGTCTCGGGATTAAAACAAGTTCAACCATTATGTATGGTCACATAGAAAACAACTGGCACAGAAAAAAACATCTGAACATTCTTCGGGATATACAAAAGGAGACGGGGGGTTTTACAGAGTTTGTTCCCCTTCCATTCATCCATATAAATACCCCGTTATACAAACAAGAGAGTAGCGCTTCGGGATCTAGTGGGATGGAAGATTTGAAGCTTTATGCGGTTTCTAGGCTATTTTTCGCAAATTATATAAACAATATTCAGGCTTCTTGGGTTAAGCTTGGACCTAAATTGGTTCAGGTAGTATTGTGCGCTGGGGGAAATGATTTGGGTGGAACCCTTTATGGAGAAAATATTTCCAAGGCTGCTGGGGCTACTTACGGTGAAGAAAAAACCCCGAAAGAATTAAGGGAAATGATAAGGGCTATAAAGAGGATACCTTCACAAAGAACAACAGACTATAAAATACTTAAAATGTTTAACGAGTAAAAAAGAAACGGGGTTTAATTTAATAAAAAAAGGGTCTATTCGTTTACCAAAAGAGTAGCATAGAACGATCTAATATACCCATCACCTTCCACCGAGGAAAAGTGGTGAATATCTGATATACCAAAGTATGGCGAAAAAATGGCGACAATACTCTCTTTGGAAAAATGATTCCAAGCTGTACCGTTTTTGTCGCTAAAACAGACCATGAAGTAATGTCCTCTCTCTTTTAGTACCCGACGGATACCCAGGACAAATCTCTGTCTGTCATTGGGCAAAATATGGTGAAAACACCCCATATCGAAAACGAAGTTAAAAACTTCGTCTTTGAAGGGTAGATAGACCGAATTACATGTAATAAAATGGATGTTAGCATCGGCTTCAAGGGATCTTTCTTTGGAGTGTTTAACGGCCGTTTCCGAGATATCAATAGCCGTGGTCTGAAATCCTGCTTTGCTGAGGTAGATTGTGTTTGTTCCTAAACCACAGCAGAGGTCTAGGGCCTTCCCCTCAGGAATAATTTTTTGGCCTTCGATGAGATTCACTAGGACGGGGCGTGGCTTCCCAAGCTCCCATGGCAATACCCCAACGGAATATTCCTTATAGATTTTTTCCCATTTCTCATAATAAGCCATTTTAATCACCTTGACAGACGAATCTTCATCATCATAAAAATATTTTTTAGTTAGATGTAGTAAAAGCGACTTTCTAGTGATGAATTAGCTTTTTTCGGTATATTTTGTATAAAGTCGTGGACCTTGAGTTATTAATATGATAGCATTTAGAAGCAAAGAATTTAAAATCACTTGCAAAAATAATGAAATTGAGAGGGAATTTTATTAAAAAATAAGCAAGAAAAGGAGTGATCTTGATGTTTGTAAAAAGTCTTCCGTTGAAAAGCTCGGTTTCGGAAATGGACTATATTATGCAGAACCCATTTTTACGCCTAAACCGGATTTTGATTATGCACCAGAATATGATGAAGAACTAGGTTGGTTATTAACAGAAGTCTATAATGGTAATACGAAAAAAAGCTTCTTAGCCATATTTCAGGCGGAATATGTGGCCGATAGACCTGTCGCAAAAGTTCATCTCAAACACCATTTGCTACTCAGTTTTCATGGATACTGGCACGCCATGTCGTAATAATACAAAGTTTCTGGATGCTTTTTTCTATATTTTATAAATTTCGAAGATTTAAACTTTACAAATGGTAAATTATAAAAATAAGATATCTAAACTGTTGAGGAGGCTGATATTTATGTCAACCTTTGAAGAGAAAGTAGCACAAATGAAAGGCTTATCTGAAGCGGAAATGGCCGAGAGAGTTAAAAAAATAAAGAGTATGTGCATTTGCGCAGGTTGTCCAAGTTACGAAGGTACTGGTGAGACAGAACTAGGTTTCTGCCTTACAGGCAAAAGTAGCGTCATTAAAGAAGAAAAAGGGTGCACATGTGGTGGCTGTCCTGTCACTGAGATTATGTCTCTAAGATGGGTATATTACTGTACTAGGGGAGCAGCAAGAGAGTTAGCGGCAACAGAAAAAAAGTAATGAAAGAATAAGAACAGGAGAGAGAACTTCGAGCGCACCTATTCCACGAATTCGGATGGTTCTTTTCCTTATCGTGCCTTTGTTTCGGTCGTATAAAGAGGGGTAATAAAGATATCAAAAATCTCTTTCAAGCCGCCCATATGCAAACTTTTTTTATTTGAACAATTTTATATTTTGTTGTCTTTGCTTGTGAAAGGACACCAAACCTCAGAAAACTTCTTCAAAAAAATAATGAAATCAATCAAGTTTGATCAGATTTAATTGTTGAGGCTTTTTAAAGTTGCTTTCCAGTCACGGACAATTCTTCTCTCTCTAAGAAAGTGTCCCATTTCTCCTCCCCACTTCCCTAAAATTCCGGTAAGTGCAACGAGTTCTAGTATTGCAACGATCGTGGCTATGGCAAATCCTGTTATGTCCTCTGCCCGCAGATATCCAACGATTCCAACAATTACCGCGGTAATTACAGTCCAAATTCCGGCAATGAAGAACATCCATTGTCTTTTTGGCGGTGATGTCTTTAAATAACTTGGATAATTGATCTTCAATGTTGGCAGAAAATAGATATCACGTGAGAGACCGTCAAACTTGATGCCGGTTAATTTACCTGCGATTAGGCGGCCGAAAGGATAGAAAAAACCTATTACTCCCAGTATAGTTAGAACGCAGTGCCAATCAGTTAAGCCGCCCCGGTCGTCTTGTCCAGCATTCCGAAAATATTCGAAGAAAAAGGTGGTTCCTATTACAAACCAGATGGGAAGAACTAGCTTCAAGGGAATTGTTTTGCCTAGTCTTTGCGCGTATAGTAAGTCGCGGATTTCACTGGCCTTATTCACTACTTTCTGATCAGGGTTCGATGTTCGTTTTATTTGACCAACCAGTTTCCAGAAACGTTTTTTTACTTCTGGAGGGGCATTTTTCGGGTTAATGACGACTTGGGCGTGTATTTTATTTAATTCATCAATCATGCTTGTTTCTCCCATCATGAGAGTTTCATTTTTTGGAATTATTATGGTTTATTAATGTTTTTGGTTTTAGTTTTTATCTTACTCATTTTTGAGTTAATTAAATATCTTAGTCTTGGTTGGAAAATGTTTATATGCCATAAAGATGGAGTTAGACGGGATAAGGTTTCAGTAAGGAAGGTTACTCAAAAATGAGAAATGATTTAGAAGGTTTAAACGAAAAATTTCTCCAAGCGAGAAAAGTTTTGGCGCAGGGAGGGTTTGTTCTTTTGTATGATGGCGCTGATAGGGAGGGGGAGGTGGATATGGTAACACTTGCTGAGAACATAAAACCAGAAACTTTGCACATTTTAAGAAGGGACGCTGGGGGACTTGTTTGTGTTGCTTTACATCCATGGATAGCGGAAACCTTTGGGTTGCCTTTTCTCCACTCCATTTTTGAAGAAAGCTCTGAAAAATACCCGTTTTTGGCGGAAATGGTCTATAAGCAGACTGCTTATGGGTCGAGGCCTGCTTTTTCTATACCGGTTAATCATAGGGATACCTTTACAGGGATACCTGATGTTGATAGGGCGAAAACAATTAAGAGGCTTGGTGAGCTTGGGAGGGAAGCTTTCTTTAAGGGCAATGATCGCTCTATAATAAAGAAAAAATTTGTAGAAGAATTTTTAACGCCTGGACATGTGTTTTTGTTGAGGGCTGCTGGTGGTCTTCTTTCTGAGAGAAGAGGGCATACTGAACTTTGTGTTTATCTTGCTGAATTGTTAGGTTTTACGCCTGTTGTAGTGATTTGTGAAATGCTTGACGGGGATACAGGGAGGGCTTTAAGCGTGGAAAAGGCTAAAAATTACGCTAAAGATAACGGTTACCCGTTCTTAAGGGGGCAAGACCTTATTTCAACCTATTTAAAACAATCTAATCCGTTAAAGATTCTTGAAAAGTGTAGCTGTAGTAGCGCTTTTTAACTAATTAAGTGGTTCTTATTGAGCAGGGGGTAAAAGTACTGGTGAAATTAGGAATAGTTGATACGACGTTTGCAAGGTACGATATGGGCGGTGTGGCTATTAACACGCTTAAAAACGCTTCTCCCCATGTAAGGATCGTCCGTTATACTGTTCCAGGTATTAAGGATCTTCCAGTAGCATGTAAGAAGTTGATTGAAGAGGAAGAATGTGATATCGTTCTTGCTTTTGGTATGCCTGGACCAGAACCTATCGATAAACAATGTGCTCATGAGGCTTCTCAAGGCCTTATTTTTACCCAAATTTTGACCAATAAACACATAATTGAATGTTTTGTTTACGAGGATGAAGCAAATACTCCTAAAGAGCTAATTTCTATATGTGAGGATAGGGCAAGAAAACATGCTTTTAACGCTTTAAGACTTGCAACTGATAGAAACGCGCTTATAAAACATGCGGGTAAAGGCTTAAGACAAGGTAAACCAGACGTTGGTCCCCTAAAAGGTTAAAATTCCTTAGAAAACACGAGGTTAAAGAATAAAGATGAGATGATGGTAAAGATGAGTAAAGAAGAGGATGATAGTAAAGAAAAGGTTAAGTTGGGTTTTGTGGTAGCAGAATTTAATTATGACATAACTAATATGATGCTTCAAAGGGCTAAAAGTCATGCGGAATTTTTAGGTGCAGAAGTTGTCGACGTTATCTGGACCCCAGGCGCTTTTGATATGCCTCTCGCCATTGAAAAATTGCTTCAAAGAGCTGATGTGGATGCTGTTGTGACTTTGGGATGCGTTATTCAGGGAGAAACCAAGCATGATGAAGTGGTTGCCCAGCATGCTTCTCGGAAGATTATGGACCTTTCTTTGCAGTATGGAAAACCAGTTGCTTTAGGGGTTTCTGGTCCTGGTGAAACCTATTTACAAGCGAAGCAAAGAATTGATGGTTACGCTAAAAGAAGCGTTGAAGCTGCAGTTAAAATGGTGAAAAGATTAAAATGAGAAGAAGAAAAAAGCAATTCAAAAAATAAATATTTTGTTTTCTTTTTT
>JAEOSI010000026.1 GCA_016840425.1 Candidatus Wukongarchaeum yapensis | reverse complement strand
GAAAAAGGCGCAGAACATATAGTATTAAATGCAAGAGAAAAAGCAGTAAAATTCTATAAAAAACACTATTACAAAACAGTAAAAAGAACTTATACATTGTTTGAAAGCATAAATCATTGGAAGATGCAAAAGAGACTTTAAACTGCTTTTTTTGAAAGAACCTGTAAAAGAGATGATTATGATGTCTGGAATAGTGTTCTTCAAAACCAAAATGCTTAGAAGATCGTCGAATTCTACGTAAATGAAGTCGGAATGAGTATATGGCTGGAACAAAAAGACTGCACAATCCTAAAACACGGCAACCTGTTACTAGGCTTCTGTCAACGTGACACTCCTGATACCGAGGGTATGATCACTTTCTTCTACCCCACACGAGAAGAAGTCGACACCATATATGAGAAGTTCAAAGAAAGATCAAACGAACCTCCTAAAGAGAATCCACGCTATCAAATTTACCACTCCTTTGCAAAAGATCCTGAAGATAGAACTTTGGAGTTTCAACACTTTATGCATCTATTGAAACCAATCTAAACCCTTTCCACACACCTAAAATATGAAATTTAAATCTAGAAAGAGAAAATGATACAGGAGATGGAAAAAGGGTAAAAGATCCATAAATTCCCCTCCCAACCAATAAAAATGAAAAAGAAAAACAAAGAAAAAAACTGAACATGTCTAAAAGCCAATTTATTAAAGAAGAATGTTAGAGAATAAAGCTTATTCCGATATAATTCTAATGAATTTCTTTGAGAAAAACGCCTAGGTTGCGGGGAAAAAGGTCAATGAAATCAATCATATCGTGTTGTCTTAATTTCTCTATTGTCAGGGCAGGAAGTTGATTGACAGGTGTCCCTTTCAAAAGTAAATTTGTTTCCTCCTCTGAGAATTCTGCTCCTTGTTCAATCCAGTGTAAGAAATCTTTATTCTCTGGGCATGCCTTTTGACAGTGAAGACATCCAACCAGACAATTATGCCAAGACGGATCTAGCCAATTGGGAAAAGGAATATGACCTGGTTTCTCATTAAGGAAAGTAATACACCGTTCAGCACGCAGAAGAAAACGTTCAGAGGAAATTGCACCAGTGGGGCATTTCCGGATGCAAGCAGAACATTTCTCGCATCTTTCCAACATCTTTGGCTTTTGCCAACTATCTTCTTCGCACGGGAGGTTCGAATAGAAAGCTACAAGCCGATGAAAACTACCCATCCCTTTGACATAACTAATATTATTTTTGCCATATTTAGTCAGACCGCTGCATGCAGCTAGAAGTTTTATCGGCAGTCTAGCATATTTAACGCTATATCCCATCGGAGCCAGAATTTCCGTCAATGTGTCTTCAACTTTTTTTGCTGTCTCGTCCCAGTATAGATAGGTTGGCGGAACAATTAAGGAAACTATTTTTTTGTGCCAATTAAAGGTTACCCGGATTTGGGGTTGTGGAACCGCAACCACAATCATAGAATTGGCTTCTGGTAAAATCTCATATGGATCAAATTTAAAAACCGAAATATATCGTTGATAAAATTCTTGGTCAAAGAGATTTTGTTGGTAATGCTTTTCGATATCGTTTCGTAGATCATCAACGTGTTGGATAGAAGCTATACGCCCCTGATAACCTTTTTCTTCTAATATATTAAATATCTCCTGCATCATTCTATTTTTGGTCATTTTATCCCCTTCTCTATTTTTCTGTTCAATTCCAAGCTTTTCTAATGTTGAGTTAAAGTTAAAGAAAAACAAAGAAAAACTGAAAATGGCTAATTTTAAACAAAAAAGAGAAATATGGCTGTAAACAAGCGATTAAATATATGTACAGCTCGTATCGTCCAATTCATTTTGTGGGCATTATCAGGGTTATATAAGCATGTTTCAAGCTATCTTCATCCTTTTGTCCTTCTTTCTCAAGTTCCTCTAAATAAGTCTCCATAGTCTTATTATACTTTTCAAGAACCTCATAAAGTTTGCTAGTAGGAATAGTGCACGCACTAATTGCTACAGAAAACTCACAAGGATTTATTTCTCCAAATCCAGAGGCTTTCTCAATGAGATTGATTGCTTTATTAATTTTAACTAAAGCAAAGCCTAAAAGAGCAATCTTTATCTTTTTCTTATCTTCAAGTTCAACTCCAAATTTCTCCTCAATCTCATGAAGCATGCAACCAACACATTCAAGATCAACAGTAGTAGAATAATACTTTTCTACATAGTTCTTATCAACTTCAACTCGATCAAGTTTTACTATTCCACTATCAACTAATTTCTTAATATGATGATATGCATTCTGTGGAGAGAAATCCAATTTTTCACCCAATTGAGAAACAGTCATCTCCTTCTTCGAAAGAAGATCAAGAATAGCTAGACGCTTTGAATCAGCAAAAGCATTAATAAGAGTCTTAGAATCCGTACCTTCAGGAAGTTCAATCTTCACCTTCTCCTTACAAATCTTTTCCTTCTCCTTACAAGGTACAGCTGAATGTTCTTCCTTATCTGACGAGTTTTCAACCATTCCATATCACCTTGCAATTATTTCCAAAACATTTCTACGTTTAAACAAACTATTAACGTCTAAAAAACATCAACATCCATAATTTAAAGCTTTTTTCAAACTCATTATCCTCAAACACTATATAGGGAAAGCTCACAGTTTTCGTCACCTAAAACCTTGTAATATCCAGTAGAATTTAACATTGTTGATGTCTCGTTCATTTTGGATGTGAACCCTTAGAGTTGCTCTAATTTTCCTATACTTAACATTCTGTTCTTTTATGTTTAGATGCTTTCAATTCGCTACAGTTGAAATGATGTCCTTACCAGTCGAGCGTGAAGGAACTTCAAACCGCGCACAAAGTATAAACATTTGAAAAAAAACTCCATTTATCATTATATGAACCCAAATGGGACTGTTTTGACGACTTTAGCGTAAGGATCTTCTTTGCGAATGCGTTTTGCTTCCACTTTGTTCCTATACTCGATATCTTCTTCCCTGAACGCGTAAATCTCCTCAAAATTCACTTTAGATGGTTTCACACACGGAAACTTTGCTTCAACTATCTCTACCACAGGCTTCACGCCATGAGAACAAGAATCCTTATCGCTCACTACGGTAGCGACTTTCAATGTCTTCCAATCTGAGTTGCAAGGTTGAAAACCTTCGCAGCAGTCCTCATCCGCATTACTAAATTTAGAGGTCATATTTACCACCCCAACATTTTTTTACGTTAAAATATCTTTTAAACGTATACAAATAATTTAAAGCATAAATATTATTTAAATGTTTCTATCAAAATTAAAGATTAACTTTTATAGAAACGATAAAAACAAATTAAAAAGCAATAAACAGCCGAAAAAACCAATAATTAAACAACGAAAAAAGAACCATATACCCGCGCGCACAAAACTAAAGCTTAAATTTTGCTTTCTTGATCACTACAAGCCTTAGCAAGTTCTTCCTTCTTCTCCCAATCATCAACAACAATCAAAGAATAAGACTGAAGATTACCAGCCGAAGGAGCCCGAATCCCTACTTTAAGCAACATTTCAAGAACCTCAGGCTCAATAGCCTCATCTTTAAACCTTCTAACAGACCTATGATTCAACAAACCATCAATAACAGCATTTCTCATAGACAAAAAAATCACCCCAATTATAGTCTAAACGGCTAAAAAAAAGTAAAAAGAAATTATACACTATTCGCATGCATAAAGAGTTAAAAGATGAAAGAGAGACCTTAAAACTATTTTTCAACAAATTGACCTGTTTCTAAATCTCTTTTAACCTTATTCCACGAACAAATCCTACCATTCATCGCTATATAAACACCATTTTCAAGAATATTTATCCCTCCAATCGCCGTTCCCAAATTAAAATCCGCATCTGAATCCCTAAACCTTTCAGGTCTCATTGCGCCTGTTAAAACTATAATTTTATCCTTAATACTGCTCAATTTTTTGGCAGTTTCAATCATCGTATCAGTTCCATGAGTGATTATAATCTTATCACTATCCGCTTTTACACAAACATCATAAATCTTCTCCCTATCCTCATCAGTAATATCTAAACTATCTTTCCTAAGAACAGATAATATTTCATATTTAAAATTAAGACTAACCCTACCCAATATTCTTTCAACAGCAGGCTCTCCAATCTCAAACCCATAACCCTTTACCACTCGCGGGTAATCCTTATCTATCGAACCACCAGTCTGAATAAACAAAATTCTCATAAAAACACCCCAAGATTTCAAACGTTGATAGAAACATGAACTTGTTTAGAACGCTTCAATGGTTCTCATACTTTTTTCCTAAAAAAGAAGAAAAATTATATTTTAAATCAATATCTTTTATTTTTTGTCGGCATTTCACTTGTGGTAACGCCGTCTCTCCAAATTTAAGGAGGGGGGCTCTCTTTTTGAGGAAGTACGTGGGGTACGGGCTTGTAACTATTCGGACCACCTTAACTTAGTGGAACGGAGTAGATACAGCATGTTTCGACTCTACTTCAAACATTTACTCCCTTCACATCCAGAATGGCAGGAGATACCGTTCGCGCCTTGGCAGTTCGCTGAGAGAGTATTATTTTCTATTTTCCTATACCTTCCCTTTCACCGATTTAATTTTTTAGAAAGATCAACAAACTGCCGCTTCTTCTCCCCCATATCTACGTGTAAATAAATTTGTGTCGTACTAATATGATCATGACCAAGACTATCTTGTAAAACACGCAAATCCATACAACCCCGCTTTTTGTTAAAATGATCCACTAAAAATTTTGCAAAACTACATAAACTTCTTTTAAATAGGAATACCACATTTCTTTTTTCATTGACGTTTATATCGATTAATTTCCACAATTTTCGAAAAAAAAAGTTTCAATATAGAGCTCATACAATCGAGTATACGCCAAATAACATCATCAACGATTTTTTATCAAATCCTTTCTCGATAATCACCTTCTTTTCCCATTTTCTCCGATATATTTTTTTAGTATGTAGTAGAAGTATTACTTGAGAATTCAGATTAAGCTGCATACAAATAAACTTACGAATCCTGAAAAATATAGCTGGAGTTGGGAGATTTGGCTGAAGAGTGTAAGACATTAGAAAAAGAAGCAAAAGAACTAGAAAAGGAAGATCTGACCACAGCTGTTAAAATGTATAAAGAGGCAGCTGATTGTTATAATAAAAACGATAGCCCAAAAGATGGAAATAGTTGTTTAACAAAAGCTGCAAAATTGCTTAGAGATAGCGCAAAATCAAATGAAGACCCCGTTGCTGCCTTAAAGATATATAAAAAAGCTTCAGAAATCTATGAACAAATCGGTAAACAATCCGAGTCTGAAAAAGCTATGAAAGAGGCTCATAAGAAGTTTATAGAATCCGCAAAAAATTTAAGAGCAGAAGCAAAAAAAATGGAAGACCCAGATTCTGCAGAAGAGAAATTAGCAAAAGCTTCAGAATATGCATCACAAGGCGAGGACGAAGAACTGAGCAAAGCATGCTGGACTGACTCTGCTGATCAATTTAGAAAAAAAGCAGCAGGAATTGAAGATCCGAGAGAAGCGTTAGAAGTATATAAACATGCAGTTCAAAACTATGAAAAAGGCGAAAATGGAGAATTAGAAAGCAAAATATTGCTTGAAGCAGCTGAAAAGTTTTATAGGAAAGCTATTGACATCGAAAAAACAAAAAAAGACATAGTACTAGCAATTGATAATTATATTCAAGCTGGTATGCTATATAAAGTGACGGACAATGGAGAAAAAACAGACACTCTAAATACAAAGATAAAAGAATTATGTGACTTAATCGGTCTTCCTCTAGAATATATCACAAAATACTTGGAAAGTATAAATATAAAAGCGATTTCTCTTGTAAGGAAAGAAGCCGCAAAAAAAACGAACCAAACCCCCACACAACAACAGAACGAACAAACAAAACACACTACCGCGAAAACACCCACAAAAAAAGGAGAGCAAAAACAACAAAAAAACACCACAAAAAACAAAACCAAAGAAGAAAAGCAATAACAGACAACCAAAAAACAAAAGAAACAGCAAAACTGTACCCAACACTCTAAAAAACAAAATAAAAAACAATACCTTCGATATCTTCCCTAATCTCTTCTTGAGTAATTACCCAATCTTTTCTTGGTCGTCCCTTGAAAATTACCTATTACGGGATTAATAACACTTTATTAAAATGATCACCTAAAAATTTCGCAAAAATCTGATTACCAAATTATCAAGACTATAGCTTAAATTTTGCTTTCTTGATATTTTGAAGAAGTTTCTCACTCTCAGAACGAATAAATTCCTCAGTATAATGCATCAAAGTAACATACTGAGCCACATTCAAAACACCACTCTCCACAAACCGCTTCCTACCCTCTTCAGAAAAAGACTTCCACCTATCATCCATCACCCGATACAAACTCCTAATCTCCTCATCAGAATAAACCCGATAACTATTCCTATGAACAACAGCCTCAAGAGGCAACCTAGGACGAAGCTCAGGCTCCTCATCAGGATAACCAATACTAACCAAACCCGCAGGAGCAACATAATCCGGCGTACCAAACAAACTCTGGATATCAACTGACAAAAAATTACCAACATAACAAGTACCCAAACCAATACTTTCTGCAGCTACAACAATGTTATGAAGAGCAATAATAGCATCCCAAAAACCAATAAAAAGAGTTATAGCATAATCAGCGTGAAAATGCCCTTTATTCAACTCAACCCACTTTTTAAATCGGAACTGATCAACAACCGCTGCAATATTAACCGCAGCATCAGCAATAAAATCTTGATGACCACCACAAGCCCTAGAAAGCTCTTCCTTCTTCTCCCGATCATCAACAACAATCAACGAATAAGACTGAAGATTACCAGCCGACGCAGCCCGCAACCCCGATTTAAGCAACATTTCAAGAACCTCAGGCTCAATAGGCTCATCTTTAAACCTTCTAACAGACCTATGATTCAACAAACTATCAATAACAGCATTTTTCAAAGACAAAAAAATCACCCCAATTATACCCGTTAATAGAAAAATAAACTTGCTTAAAACGCTTTAATGGTTCACATACTTTTTTCCTAAAAAAGAAGAAAAAACCTATTTTAAATCAATATCTTTTATCACCATTTCACTTGTAGTACCCCCTCTCCAAATTTAGGAGCTGCTCTCTTTTTGAAGAAATTAATGGGCTTACGGGCTTATACTTATTCAGAACACCTTATTTCACTTTTCTTCTACCTTTAGTTAAATAGATTTTCTTCATCATTTAATGTTTTCCAGTTTACTATCTTTGTATTGACAATAAAAATCATTTATAAAAACATATAAAGTTGTAATATATCATGATCTAAAGGCGTGTCATAAGATTATAATATGAATAGTTTGTACTTTGCCTAAATTTTGCTAGCGTTGGTTTTTCTAGAAAATTTATTAAACTCATATTTTGGCTTAGAGGTATATAAATGAGTTCTATGACAGGTAATGCTGAGAACATGGCAAAGTTCACAGCAGTATTTCTAATCGGGATAGGGATATTGCAGGTATTATTGGGCACAAGTTTTTCTAAAAGCGTAGCATTAACCGCAAATGGAATAGATTGTATAGGAGATGGATTTGTATCCAGCGTTGTATGGGTTGGAATAAAGTTTTTTAAAAAACCTGCAGATGATAAGTTTCATTACGGTTATTATAAAGTAGAAAGTTTAGCATCAATCATCGCAGCAATTATCATGGTTTTTCTAGCAACATATATAGGGTATAGATCTTACCTTCAATTTAAAGATCCCGATGAAATAGAAGCACCGTTAATCGGAGCAATAGTCGCTCTAATCGCAGGAATAGTTGCTATAGCTTTAGGAATAATAAAATATCAAGAAGGGAAAAAAAGCAAACTCCAATCATTAAAACTAGAAGTTTTTAATACTGTAAAAGACGGCACAGCATCCCTTCTAACCGTAATCGCATTAATATTAGCTAATTATGGCTATTTAATCGCAGATGCAATTATAGGATTTATAATAGCTACCATGATACTAAGCATCGGTTTTGCATCTATCAAAGAAAGCAGCTATGTTCTGGTTGATGCCTGTGATATGTCTTGTATTAGTCAACGACCGATTATTAAAAATATAGCTGAGAATACAGAGGGAGTAAAAACTGCCCACATAGTTCGTCTAAGACGTACAGGACCACTGCTTCAAGGAGAAATGATGATCGAAGTTCCAGGAGAAATGACTATGCAAGAAGTAGATCGTATTCGGTCAAATATCCAAAAAATGTTAAAGGAAAAAATCCCCGATATACAACAGTTCACAATTAATGCAATTTCTGATAAAAAACTAATTAACAATGAATGAATTAATATATCAAAGAAAAAATTAATTGAATTGCTCGAGAAAATATAGGTTTTGGAAAATTTTACCTCTTCCCTTTCACCGATTCAATTTTTTAGACAAATCAACAAACTGCCGCTTCTTCTCCCTCATATCCACGGCAAGTAAATTTGCGTTGTACTAATATGATCATGACCCAAAATATGTTGAAGAACACGCAAATCCCTACCACCATTTCACAAAAATTTTTTTCTCCCATTTACAAGATTTAAGAAAAAAACAGGTTACATCAACTATAATTACTTAAAAGATTCTAAAAGACCCTTCATTAATTATAAAAAACTAACAAGTTTTACAAATAGGTTTAACTATCTTTCTAGCATGAATATTTTTTTACTTACAGTTTTTTTCGGAATTCTATCCATTAACATCCTTTCTTCTAGCTTTTTGCTCAATCTTACTGGCTGGAGATTCTTTGCCAATTGTACGGCTGCTTCTAATTTTGAACTTCTTTCAGCATATATTTCGAAGAGAACTTCATCCTTTCTAGCATATTCTCCAAGTTTTAACATAAGTTTGACTCCGGCTCCCTTTTCTTTTGGTGCCCCTGCTTCCTTTGCAACTTGAGCAATTTTTTTGTTATTAATCCATAAAATTCTGCCTTCTTCTCTTGTTCTGATCACTTCTTTTTTATCTCCAACTTTAACATCCTCGGGTTTTATTTTTGGATCTCCCCCTTGTGCTTCAATTATTTCTCTGAGTTTTTCTTCAGCTTTTCCAGATTTTAAAAGGTTTAATGCTTTTTCTTTCCCATTTTTGATACCAATCATTTCGAATAGTACGCCTGCAATGCTTATGACTTTCTCTCTAAGGTCTGCTGGACCGTTACCCATAATGGTAGATAAAGCTTCTTTTGCTTCTAGAGCTGGCCCTATAGTTTGCCCTAGAGGCTGTTCTCCAAAAGTTACTGCACATTGAACGTTTATTCCTAATCTTTTTCCCAAATCTATAAAATCGTATGCAAGAGTGCGTGCATCGCCTCTTGTTTTTACTTTAGCTTCTATTCCGGTTGGTATATCTATAATTACGTGGGTAGCCCCTACAGATTTTTTCTTGCTCATGATTGATGGAAGAAGTAAAGGATCAATTCCTAGAGGATATTCTATTTGAATAAAAATATCGTCAGCTGGGGCCAGTTCTAAAGCACCACCCCAAACCATGCACCCGTTTGTTTTCTTAATCACCTCTTTTATCTCTTCAACGGTCAAGTTCACCGGACATAATGTTTCGACTCGGTCTGCAGTTCCAGCCGGAGAAGTTACCGCCCTTGATGAAGTTTTAGGTATGACAAAGCCTGCACTAGCAATGATTGGAACCACTAGAATTGTTGTTTTGTCGCCAGGAACCCCGCCTATGCTGTGTTTGTCTAAAACTGGGGTTTTATCAAAATTTAATATGTTACCTGTTTGCACCATTGCCTTCGATAAAGCTTCAATTTCATCCATTTTTAATTCGTGAATATAGAGAGCTGTCACAAAGGATGCTATTTCCATATCGCTTAGATGTTGTTTCACTACGTCTTCAACAATAGTTTTTATCTCGTTTTCTTGTAACCTTTCACCGCGTACTTTGGCTCGTATATACTCAAGCCCCTCAGGTCTTTCTGCCCCTCGCACATCAACCGTTTCCCCCTTTTTTACACCCAGTTTTGTTGAAACTTCTTGGAAAAGCCCCACATAGCTACGCGGAAAGTTGCTAGCTATGTTAACAATAGCAACTAAAGACTTGCCTTTAAAAGTTATTTCCACCCGGTCAGAAGAATGTATCCCCATAAAACTTGCAGTTTCATCGTCCAAAATAGCTATTCTTTTCCCGCCTGTTTGTATATCTAGGATCCTAGCCTTGAGTTTCATAGGGTTCACTTCTCAAACAACTATAATAATTAAATGATATAAAGAAATTTCATTGCTATATTACTATTAAAAAGCTAGAGGGTTAGTTTGTTTGAAATATATCGACTTTGTGAATTTAAAATATAAACCTGAAGAAACTGATATTATTTGCAAATTTTACGTTGAACCTGAAGATGCCAGTATAAAAGAAATTGCGGGAGGAGTCGCTGCCGAAAGTTCAATCGGAACCTGGACAGAACTTACAACCATAAAACATTATGTTAAAAAACTCGCTGCCCACGTCTTTAGCATAAAAGGAAACGACGTAAAAATTGCCTATCCAATCGAACTTTTTGAAGAGGAAAATATGCCCAACATATTAAGCAGTATTGCAGGAAATGTCTTTGGACTAAAAACTTTGAAAAACCTACGGCTAAACGATATCTATTTTCCGCCACAGCTCATAAAAAACTTCAAGGGTCCAAAATACGGCATAGAAGGCATTCGCAAGCTTTTAAAAGTTAATGCTCGGCCCTTAGTAGGAACAATAATCAAACCCAAGCTAGGGTTGAAAACCACGGATCATGCAGAAGTCGCATACGAAGCCTGGCTTGGAGGATGCGACATAGTAAAAGATGATGAGAACCTGAGCAACCAAAGGTTTAATCCCTTCGAAGACCGTGTCATAAAAACCCTAGAGAGTAGAGATAAAGCCGAAGAAGAAACCGGAGAAAGAAAAGTATACATGGCTAACGTTACAGCTGAAACGAAAAAAATGCTGAAAAGGGCTGAATTTGTCCTCAACCACGGCGGAGAATACATCATGGTCGACATCCTAACATGCGGTTTTTCAGCCTTACAAACACTCTGTGAAGAAGATTTTGACCTTGTAATTCACGCACATAGAGCAGGACACGCAGCATTCACTAAAGACCCTAAGCACGGAATTTCTATGCAGGTAATAGCAAAAATAGCCAGAATAATCGGCGTAGACCAACTCCACGTAGGAACAGGTGTCGGAAAAATGTTCGAAACAAGAAAAGAAGTATCAGAAAACATTGAAGCTTTAAAAGAAGAAATGAACGGGCTAAAACGCACTTTCCCTGTTGCTTCAGGTGGTTTACATCCAGGCCTCATTCCAGCTCTAATAAAATTTTTCGGAACAGATTTCATCATTCAGGCAGGAGGAGGCATTCATGGTCACAAAGAAGGGACAATTTCGGGATCAAAAGCTATGCGACAAGCAGTAGACGCGACCCTAAAAAACATACCACTAAGTGAATATGCTAAAACACACAAAGAACTTGAAAATGCATTACAAACATGGAAAGAACAAGATTAACGATCTGGCCACGTCACTCGAAAATCCACGGATATACTCTATGCATAACCTCCGTTATTGAATGAGGAGAAAATATTCCCAATTCACATATTATGCCGTGAATAAAGCCTCTCCTTATCACATCAAAAGCTGGGTTTCTAATAGTCAACTTTTCCGGAGGATTTTCCCAAACCTCTTCAGGATATCTCTCTTCTATTTTTTCGTAATCTCCATACATTGTCTCTGGATCAAACTTTAAAAGTTCAGAAGCCACATAGAAGGGCGTTCTAGCCTCCTGAGCCACAAGAGCTACCATGCTCGTTCCAATCTTATTTATGACATTTCCCTCAGATGTTATAGCATCCGCTCCAACAATTACTAAATCAGCTTGATTCATAAAAAAGCGAGCAGCCGAATCTACGATCAAAGTTGTTTCCACGCCTAGTTCTAACATCTCTTTAACCGTTATTCTACCCTGAAAGACAGGCCTAGTTTCAGTACAGATGACTTCAAAAGATTTCCCTTCTTGCTTTGCTTTTTTCAACAAATAAGTGACCGTAGAAGAGTGACAATGGGTAAATATTACCGAATTATCCCTAATTCTTTTAGCCCCTATTTTAGCAATTTTCTCCCTCGAATCTTCAAGATTTTTAAGAAAACTTTGAGAACTCGAAGAAACTATTTCTGCTAGCTTTTGAACTTTTTCATAGTCGCTCTTTTCCAACTGGCTTATTATCCATCTAACGGCATTTCTCATAAGCGGTTCAGTCTCTCTTGAAGAAAAAAGGATCTCTTTTGCCTTTAAAACCTCGTTTAAAAATTCCTCCTTATTTTTTGCTTTTGTCTCTTTTGCTAAACTTTCTAAGGCTTTTATAGCAGCAATAGCAACATTCCTAGCACCTTGAACTTCGAGCTGCTTTATTTTCATGGCAATTTTTCTGATTTGTTCTAACAATATTTCTCACCATAAGAACAATAATCTCTTAAGTTAATGAATGCACAATAAATTTTCGGTAAGATAGTACCAAAACAAGAAAACAAGCAGGCAAAAACACGGATGCTAAATATGTTATCTTAATGAACAAAAACATAAAAACGAACCAGTTTTACAACAGGTTTAACAGTTTTACGTATATTTAACAAGCAACAATGGTTCTTACTTATCGTGTTATCGCCCTTGCTCCTTCCACATTTTGATTCTTTTCTCAATCTCTTCCATCGTCAAGTCTCTGGTTTTCTCCCTTAATTCAATGACAGAATTACCGTAATTCTTCTTAACTTTACTGATGAATCGAATTGCCCTTTCTAAACCAAGTTCCTCCACTAGGGCATCAAAGGGGATCCTTATAGTCTTCCCTACAAGGGAAATGACTCCTCTCTCATTCTTAATCTCACTCATCTAATAATTATCCTCCATTCAGATTTTAAGTAATCAATGGGGTTGAATATATTAATGAACTGCCCTTTACCTCTTAATACTTCCGTTACACGAATCCTTTTGACAGTAATGCCTTCATCGCATGTCAGGAAAAACTCTGCATTAGTTAAGACAGCGGCGGAGATATGTAACGCGTCAAGTATGCCTATGTTACACTTTTCTACTATTTCAGAAGCCAAAAGCTTCACTTCGTTATTATGCTCGAAGTTCAGATCACTCAACACCCTCTCAAAATTCATTACGTCTTCTCGTTTTTCCTCATCTTCTATTTCCATCAATTCCATCTTAACATAGTCTGAGCTTATAATAATGAGCTTCCCCTCTTCCTTCAATTTTGCGATCTATTCAAAAGCCTCTGCTTCTCTTTCTATTCTTTTCTGTGATCTATCATCCCTTGATCTGCAATAGACATTCGCATCAAGATGATTCGGGTTGTTTTCAAACAAGTTGAGAACTCTCATATAGTCATAACCGCATATCTTGCAAGCAAAAAGAAGTATAGAGAGGGAAGCAATAAAAAATGAATAAGTTATGATCCAGAGGTAGACACATTTTATATAGTATTTCAAGAAGGGAAATATGATATCAGTAAAGAAATAGCAGACGGTATAATCATTGATTACACCAAAGATGGAAAAGTTATAGGGATAGAAATTTTAGACATGAGCCTAAGAGTACCCCTAGAGAATATCGAAGAAACCATGATAAATATCCCGATTAAAAAACGCAAAGAACTTCCTGTCGAATAAACCTAAACCACTAAGATTAATTTGTTCTAATGTTTCCTAATTCTTAAGAATTTTATACTGTAATTTCCAACGAATTTTCTAAGACATCTGCTATAACTGAGGATTCTTCCTTGATTCTCTCATATTCTGCAGGAGTGTAGTATAAATAGTCCACATGTTTTGGAAACTACACTTTCTTAAGCATGAGTGACATTCGCTTTAAAAACGGTACACCAAAAAAACCATAAAGAAAAAATAAAAAGCAAAAAAAACTTAAAAACTTAGCAGTCAAAAAAAATAGTGGTAGGTGATGGATGGTTTAACAGATGGCTGAGATGAATTTTCAATTAAACCACCCACCACCCGCACATTATTCCTATAATTTATTTGTGATTAGGGTATTTCTCAGATTTTCCTTATAAATGAGTACTATGAGTAATATGGCCTGCTTTTATTTCGGCTAAATTTCTTTTATCGTACTCTTCTTTGCAAGTTTCCCAAATACCTATGATCTTCTCTACTGCAACATTAGTGTAAGTAATACCGCTTTTAAGACCTAGTACTCCATCTACACAGGTGACGACTTCGCCGTGAAACCAAGCTCCATCTCCGCAGTATACGTCGACTAATCTTCCCTGAAGGCAGGAAGAGATAAAACTTTCCATACTCATTTGCTTTCATCTCCTAAATTCGTGATGATGAAAAAAACCACCACATTTCAAAATGCCTCTATACGCCCTTATAAAGGCTCCTAATTACGTATGTAAAATTGCCTAGGGAATCCTTCCTAGAGTAATAGGCAGGTTATACTACCTTTATTACAAAAAAAAAGTAATAAAAACAATAATATCGTAAAGTCCCTTAATACATGTTTTTCCATAGTTTTCAA
Organism: Candidatus Wukongarchaeum yapensis; assembly: GCA_016840425.1. Taxonomy (GTDB): domain Archaea; phylum Asgardarchaeota; class Wukongarchaeia; order Wukongarchaeales; family Wukongarchaeaceae; genus Wukongarchaeum; species Wukongarchaeum yapensis. The sequence continues at coordinate 1,662 of JAEOSI010000026.1, read as the reverse complement.
CGGTTTGCTATTTATTCCTCCTATTAGGCTATAAATAACATTGCTAGTTATCGGATCCAATCCGTTAAAACTATTATAAAACCCCGTCTAGTTCCAGTTCTCATGGTTTTTTTATTTCTTGCAGAAGTTTGTCTGAAAAAAATTTCCCTAATTCTCTAAGTTCCCGTAACGAATCCTTTGGCTTTACCACCGCCTCTTACCTTACGTATACCTATATTTGTCTTATAATCCTTATCTTTATACCTTTCATCCATTGCTTTTCATTGATTTAATTTTTTAGACAAATCAACAAACTGCCGCTTCTTCTCCCTCATATCCACATGCGTATAAATTTGCGTCGTACTAATATGATCATGACCCAAACTATCTTGAAGAACACGCAAATCCATACCACCACGCAATTGATGCGTAGCAAACGTATGCCGCAACTTATGAGGAGTAACCCAATCAGGCAAACCAGCCTTCACAGCATAATTCTTAACCATATACTGAATCTGCCTAGTACTTATCCTCTCACTTTTCCGACTCGCGAAAAAGAAATCACCCCCCTTCAACCCTTTATTAAGAGCAAACTGATAAAGCAAACGACCCGTTTCCTCATCAATCACCACCATTCTCTCTTTCTGCCTTTTAGCCGTCTCCCAACTCACTCTAAGCTCCCCTTCCGCAAAATTAACATCACTTATCTTCAAACCAGCCACCTCACTAACCCTTAGGCCAGCAAACACCATAAGCCTAATAATAAGCAAATCTCTAACCCTATCTACAACGCTTAAAAGTCGACTAATTTCCTCAAGCTCAAGGTATTTTGGAAGCTTTCTCGGTTTATTTTTCAAAATTTTTTCCCAACATTTTGTATAATTTTTTACAAACTTAAATTATAATTTCTACAAAAACTCAAAAACACCTCTCTTTTTGTTAAAACAGCCATAAAAATTTAGCAAAAATATATTCTTGAAAAGTAAGAAAATTTTGTAATCGGCAATAAACTACCATATCTACAAACTATTCTACCAAATCATTTTAGTAGAAATAAGCTCTAATAATTAAATAAAGAAAAAAAATCTTCCCTCAATGGGTGCTGGAGGGAGAAAAATTGGTTAAAAACAAGTATAAAGACAAAAACAAAATCTACAAAAACGAGAAAATGATAATACACTTTACCTTCGAAATGGCCTGTAACGATCCTCAATTCGCAGCCAACTTCCTCTATGAAGCCCTAGAAAAGGAGAAAATAGAGAACCTCTACCCAATCTTCACAGAAAAAGTTGCAAATCTCCTAGAACAAGAAAGATACAACTACGAAGCTGCTTGCCTACGAACAATAAAAATAGAAGAATACATTTTTCCTCGATCAAAGGCAAAAAGAAAGGAAAAAAAATAACTGCAGAAACTAGTTAGAAGATAGAAGTAGAGAATTAAGAATTATTGCGTAAAATCTACATTTTGCGCAATGAATGATTATATCGGGATAGTTTTAGTAGTTCATTAGGTTACTTAAATCATTTAAATGAGGAAATAAATATAAAAAATGAGTTAGATTGATGGTTTATAAGTTATTTTATGTCCAAAATTCGGTTTAAAAAAGACCTCCATTTTAAACAGCGGATCATACTTAAAATCTTTAACTTTTTACTTGTCTTTAAGGAAGTCCCAAGAATT
>JAEOSI010000025.1 GCA_016840425.1 Candidatus Wukongarchaeum yapensis | reverse complement strand
AGAATCGTTAGAATGGAGAATATTAGCGCAAAATAAGCGTAAGAATATTTGAGTTCATGGGCGGCATAAATTGTGAACGTTACTGCATAAAACATTGATTTATCTCGATGGTTGTGGATGAAAAAGGAGAGGGGGCCGAAGAGGTATATGAAGTATTCGTATTGGAGTTTAGTAAATGATGCTAAAAATGCGATAGTTATGATAGTACTTGTGGCTAAGGGATTTAGGTTTTTTTTGTAAGTGTAGATATATGCAGCGATTAAGATTAGAAAAACGCTTTTTCTTATTAATGGAGGTATTGAAAGGCTAAATGCGAGGCTTAAAATGTTTAATAAGCTGTCTCCTTCTGTTTTTTGAGTGCCCACATAGCGATCTAGGGGTCCCCAGAAATCGTCAGGTGCAAGAAAATAAAAGGGTAAAAATCCCACTATAATAACGATTATAAAGAGGAGAGAAGCTTGGATTCTTTCTCTATTTTTTTTCGCTTTATAGAGGCATATAGGGAAAAAAATACCAGGAATCCATTTTATGATCACGCCTAAACCTGAAGATAAAGCGGCTAAATTAATGTTTGTCTTAAGAAGAAAGTAAATTGGTATGAGGAAAAATAGGACGCAAACTGGTTCATCTGTGCATTTTATTGTAGCAGCTAAGAGGGTTATAGGGTTTGTTATAAAAAGAATTGCAGCACGGAATTCCAGTATTTTATTTTTACTTAAGGGAAAGTGATACAAAAACAAGGCGGAAAGAATGTTAAAAAGCGTGAAGTAGAGCATGTAAACAGTCAGACTGTTGCCAAGAAGGTAAGCTGGGAGAAGGAGGTAACATATACCTGGAGGGACCTCCGTATAAACATCGCGATAAAGAACACCGCCTTCTAGTATTGTTCGAGATCGTTCGGTATAAACATCTACATCTTGGGCTCGTTCAGCTTCTAAGGGATGATTGGGATACATATGGTCGAAAAATATTAAAGATAAGTGTAAGATAAGGCCGATAATAATTATCCAGAAAATGTGCCGTTTTCTACAGTTTACTTCTACGTCTTTTTCTTTCTGCATTTCTCTTCCTTCATTTTTTAGGAAAATGGATTTCCGATTTTATATTTTTAAAATGCGATTATTCGAACGGTTTTAAGTTTTTCTGTTGGTTTAGACATCTAATTTAAATACGATTAATAACAAATAATTAGTAGGATATTCGGAAAAGGGGGTAATTTTACGAGTCTGCTAAAAAGGAATGAAAAGCGGACAGAGGGTAGTATTTCATGTAGTGATACGAAGAAAAAAAAATCCGGGGAATATCCTGTGGTTTATGTGTCTCATAGATTGATGTTTATTGAAAGTTTATTAGAGAACCCTAATTTTAGAAATAATCTTTACGCTAAAGGTGAAAGTTTAGGCGCTCGGATTGGTAAAAATTTGTATTTTCAAGGAAATGCGGATGTTTTGTTTGCTTTGAGTATGTTTCAGCTCATGACGGAGCGTGCTAAGATAGGAATGATCGATTTTGATATTGATAATTTGAAGGTTGAGATTTCTGATTGTGCAGCTTGTTCCGGGTTGCCTAAAGTGGATTCTTCTCTTTGTTATTTTGAAGCAGGGCTCCTAGCAGGTTTCTTATCTGAAGCTTTAGGTAAGAAAATAAAGGTGATTGAGGAGAAATGCTGGGGGCTAGGGGATAGCTTTTGTGAATTTACCATGATTGATGAGAAGGATGATTTAAAAGAAGTTGCTTCAAAAATCGTTGAAGAATTGATTAAAAGCGAACCTGTAATTTTGTCTTTAGCCTATTCTAATTGGATTGAAGATGATGAGAAAAAAACGTATACTAAAGAATTTTTAAGAGATGTCCTTGAAAAAAGAGGCATTTTATCGTCTAAGGTAAGAAAAGAAGCGCTTCAGATCATTATGCAAAAGCTGGCAGAACTTCTCTGAGATAGTTTTTGGGAAGGGAGAAAATTAAAAAAAGATATGAAAAAATTGGGATTATTAGGTCATAGGTATCCATATGGGTTGTTTGGATACCTCTTTTGGGTATGGGAGAAATATTTTGGGTTTGTTTTTTCTAGATTTTTCTACGAATTCTATTAATTGGTCTAAAGTCATTTTTAGCTCTTTTCTTTCTTTTCGGATTCTTACAGAAAGAATGTTGTTTTCCACTTCTTTCCCACCTATAACCACTATTAGGGGTATCCAGTTTACTTCCGCGTCTCTTATCTTTTTTCCTACGGTTAGTTCTCTATCGTCTAAATCGGTGCGGATAAAGAGGTTGTTTAATTTGTTTGAGAGTTCCATACATTTTTCGCTGAATCGTTCGCTTACGGGAATAATTCGGACTTGGATGGGGGATACCCACAAAGGTAGTTCAGGAACATTTCCTTTTTGTTGTTCCATATATGCTTTTTCTAACATGGCATAAAGACATCTTTCAATGGCTCCACTTATAGAACAGTGGAGGATTAAGGGGGTTTTTTCTTTTCCAGCTCGATCAATAAAGGTTATGTCGAAGCGTTGAGCGTTTTCTACGTCTATTTGGACTGTTGCAAGGGCTGCTGCTTTGTTTTGTGAATCTACGAAGTTGAACTCCATTTTTGTTATAAAGTAAGCGTATCTTTTTTTAAACATCTCAATTAGTGCTGGTTTTCCTGTTTGTTTTATCATGTCTATTATCCATTCTTTGTGTTCTTCCCAGAAATCTTCAGCTACTCTAAACGCTACTTCGAGTTCAGGATCAACTTCTATAGCCTGCATTATTTCCCTTGAAAGATTAAACTGTTCAGTAAACACTTTTTTAGCTTCATTTATATCTTTACATATCGTATGCATATCGGGCATTGTGAACGCTCTTAAGCGTCTTAAACCTGCAAGTTCTCCCCTCTGTTCACGTCTGAAGGCATATCTGGTTAACTCAAACATTTTTAATGGGAGGTTCTTATAGCTGATTGTTGAATCATGTTTTATCAAAAATTGCCCAAAACATGCAGAAAAACGGAGGAAATACCTTTTTGTGCCGCTTCTAACGACGTATTGCCTTGCTGGGAATCTTTTTAAATAGCTTTCAAGGGCTGGATGTTGGTAGTCATACATTTCAGGAGTCTCTACAGGGAGAGCGCCGTATTCATAAGATTTTTCTGCAACGAAGGTTTCGAGAAGGTTTTTGACGATGAATCCTTTTGGCAACCATCTTAGGTTTCCAGCATCACTTCCAGGAGCATAATCGACTAACTCTAACTTTCGCATTAGATAGGTGTGGGGGGGAGGAGTTTCTGAAACTCGTTTTTTAGCCATTTCATATAGAGCTAACTTTTGAAGATTTTCATAGCCATTGAAATCGTATTCTTCTGCTGGTATAAGGACGCCTTGGGGGGTAAGAATATAGAAGGTGGATTTTGTTTCTTCCTCTGCTTTAAGGGCAGTAACATCCTCTTCCTTTGTGATAACGTCAGTAATATCCATGCTTTCTGAGGAAGCAGCTTCTTTTTCCACTTCCTCAGAGATTATATGCCGACTTAATTCTGAGAGAGGATGACCTTTACAGGCGATATTGAAAGCTTTATACCAACCAAAGGGGGCCCTATATACTGTTAATCCCAGGTTTTGAAGTATTTTTTCGGTTTCCCGAAGCACATTTAATGCCGTATCGGGTCTTGAGGGATTCTCAGTTAAGTGGACAAAAGGGTAAATTATGATAGTTTTTTCTTTTAATTGTTCTGCTACATTTTTGATTTCCATAGCTGTTTTTTCAGCAATTTTTTCAATGTTTATTTCATCTTCTTGTTCTACTGCAGAAAAGGCTACCAAGCAATCGTCAAATTTTTTGACGGTTTTTTCCACGGTTTCTGAAGCTTTTATAGCGCGTTTTTTTGGCTCAAATTCAAAGAAATCCGCATGAATAAGCAATATTTTCAAGCAATAAGCCTCCATCAAACATAATATTTGGAGAGAACTGATTAACATTTATACGAGTTTGCTAAGTTTTTTGCAAAACTTGTTTAGGTTTTAGGTTTATTATAGTTTTTCGTGGTCTATATTATCCTTTTCAAATCTTCTGATTTTTAGCCCCCGGAACTGTTACTAGTGAACAAACCTTTTTACCTTTAATTACTTTCATGTAAAATCTCCAAATAGCGATAAAACTCTGTTAACCTGATTTATAAAACATATTGGTTTGAACAATTTAAAAAGAATTTCAGGGAAACTAAGTGATTTCGAAATATTTAGAAGAATGATGGAAAAACATTCCGATACAACGGGTATTTTTTTGAAAGATGAAGCACTTGATTTAGAAATGAGGAAGGTTTTTACAAAGGTTTAATTAAGTGAATATAAAATTTAGGTTGTAAATTTTTAAGCATAATCATCAAGTGGCTAAAAGGTGGAAGACTTATTTTGAGGATAGCGGTTATAAGTGATATCCATTCCAATCTTCATGCTCTTTGTGCTGTTTTAACGGAGATGAGAAAGGCGAAAGTGGATGCAGTATTATGTTGTGGAGATATTGTGGGATACGGAGCATACCCTAATGAATGTATTGAGATGATTGAAAATATTACTGTGGAAGCGTGTCAAGGAAATCACGATCGTGCGATAATAACATCAGATTATTATGGTTTTAATCCTATAGCCATGGAATCACTTTTATGGACTGAAAAAGTCCTTACAAAAGAATCGTTGGAGTGGTTGGAATCATTACCCTATGTCAGGGTAGAAGTAGAGATTGGAGGCATAAATTTTACAGTAGCTCATGGTTCACCCCTTGACCCTGATGAGTATATTTTTCCTAGTGTACATCCTCCAAGGCGTCTCGAACTATATCTTGCACAGATGGAATCAGATTTTATACTTATAGGACATACACATATACCCTATGTATGGGAGTGTGAACATGGGATTATTTTAAATCCTGGCGCGGTTGGGCAACCGAGGGATTTTGACCCTAGGGCAAGTTTTGCTTTAATCGACATAGAAGAAGAGCACAAAGTTAAAATCGAGATAGCGCGGGTTGATTACGATATTCAGGCTGCGGCAAGGGCAATAATTGAGAAAGATCTTCCAGAGTTTTTAGCCAAGCGCTTATTCCTAGGTGAATAAAAAGGGGATTTAAATGTTCTATTTAGAGAGTTTTCATGTGAAAACAACAAAAGAGGAAATATTAGATATTACACGAAATGTGGGGGAGATAGTTTCAAAATCAGGGGCTAAAAATGGGCTAGCTGTTGTGTATACACCACATACTACAGCTTCTGTGATTATTAATGAGAATGAAAAAGGTCTTGTTGAGGATATAAGAGAGACGCTTGCGAAAATAGTGCCAAGGTCAGCGGGATATAAACATGATAGAATTGATAATAATGCTCATAGCCATATTAAAGCTGTAATAGTCGGAAACAGCAGAGTTATCCCATTATTTGATAAGAAATTGGCTTTAGGTACGTGGGAACACATTTTTTTAACAGATTTCGATCCCCCAAGAACAAGAACTGTTAACGTCTTAATTTTTGGAGAATTATAATTGCAATATTAAGACTCTATATGTATTGATGATCCATTTCCTGTTTTTTCTACCGTTAGGATATATTCCGCCGCATTTGCGAATGTGGAGTCGTGAGTAACGACTATTAATTGGGGCATTGATTTTAGGTAAGATAAGACTTCTACAAGTTCTGTTCTGTGCTCTTGGTCTAGATGTACTGTTGGTTCATCTAATATCAAGAGGTCTTGTCGACCGATAACTTCTGCTATTCCTAATCTTAAAGCTAGACAAGCGATTATTTGTTCACCGCCACTGAGAAGACGAATGTCTGTAGGATTACCGTGTCGATAACATTGAATATCGTATTCGGATGTTAATTTTAATTGGTCAAATTCTGGATTATTTATTAGCTCTTTGAATGTTTTTGTTGCTTCTTCGCTTATACTTTCAACTAAGGCGTCCCTTATTACTGGTTGGATATCTCTGAAAAGGTTGCGCAAGATATCTGTTAATTGCAACTTTTCTTTTTCTACAGAAAGTTTTTCTTCTTTTTCTCTTAGTTCTTGCTCCTTTTTATTAATAGTTTCAAGCTGGTTTTCGAATTCTGGTATTAACTTGTTTTCAGAGAGATCAATTCTGGTTTCGAGTTTAGCTTTTTGGTTTTCTTGCTTTTTTACTTCATCTTCAAGATGTTTAAAAGTGGCAGTGGCGAAAGAGCTATTTAGCTCTTGGAACCGGGCATCTACCGATTTAAATAGATCTCCTTGCGATTTTAAATCTTTTAAAACGTTTTCTAATCGTTGCTGGAAAATCCTTCCCTTTTCAAGTCGTTGGTAAAGATTTCTCATATTTTTTAGATCTTCTGACAATTTTTGCTTGTCTTCTTTGAAATTTTTGTGCAAGTTTTCCTTTTTTTCTTTGAATTCTGCCTCTATTTTAGATACGGATTCTTCCAAATTTTTGGATACCATAGACTCTTTTTCTTTCAGTTTAAGAATACTGTTTTCAAGATTGTCTTTTTCAGCTTTTATTTCTGAAAATTTTCTCTCACTTTCCAAAAGGATCTTTTCGACATGTTGAGGGGTTAGTTTTTGTCGACATGTGGGACAAATAGTTTCTTCTTTTAGGGATGAAAAGGATTTTATTTGGTCTTTTAAAGGTTTTAAATTTCCTGTGAGTTCGCCGATTTTACGTTCAAGTAAATCTTTTTTTTCTCTTACTTCTTGTAAAGTTCTTTTAGTTTCTTCTTGTAAAGATTTAACAGATTTTTGTTTTTCATTTTCCATTTTTTCTATTTTAAGATTTAAATCGTTTTCAATGATTTCAAGTTGTTTTTCAAGATCGTTTATTTTTTCCTTTATCTCCTCTAATTTCATTATTTTTTCTGCCCATTTTTCTCCCAAATCTTTTTCTAACGTGGATTTAAGGCTTTTTTCTTCGCTATTTAAGTTTTTTAGAGATTCTTCAATCTTTTCTCTTTCCGTTCTTACTTTTATAAGTTCATCTTTAATCTTTTTTTTCTCCTCATAGTCTTTATTTAGGTGTTTAAGAGTTTTTTTTAAGTTTTGGAGAGTTTCCTTACTCTTTTTAACTTCAGTCTTTTCTTTTTGTAATTTTTCTTGGACGATGGTCTTTTTGCTAGCTTCTTCTTTTAGCGTTTTGATTTCATCTTCCAATTTGTTAATCCTATTTCCAATAGCTTTCATTATCTCTCTGGTCTTTTCCCAAGCATTCTCATAAATTTGGAGACCTAATAGGCGATCTAAAAGTTTTTTTCGCTCACTAGGCGCCTGGAAAGCTATTTGCGCGATCTCGCCTTGTCCCACATAAACAGCGTTCCTGAAAATGTTTTCTGTAGTAGAAAGTATTTTTTCCACTTCGGTAAGCACAGAAATAGGATTATTTGCGATAATGTTCCCTAAATCATCCTTCATTAGGGCTTCATGCTTTACATTATTTCTTTCTATTATAAGAGATCTTTCAATAGTATAATCTCCTTTTTGAGTACTGAAAGATACTTCGACAGTAGCTTTTTTTGCTCCCTGTCTTATAAGTTCTATATTTTTTCTATCACTTTTACCGAAAAGCCCGAAATGTATTGCTTGTAACAAGGTAGTTTTCCCTGCCCCGTTTTGCCCTAGAATCATTATTCTGCCCATAGGCAGTTCTACTTGTTGTTCGGCATAGGATTTAAAATCAACAAGTTTTATGTTTTTTATAGCCATTTTCTATCCCCCTTTTTAATCGGTGAAGAAGTCGTTAAGAACTCTTTTTTTAGCTGATTTTTTAGTAATGTTAGTGTTTTTTTCAGACGGGCGGGACTTTAAAGCTTCTTTTTCCTTAAAAGCCTTTGAAATTTCAACTTTTTCAGGGATTTGCTGAACTTTAAGTTTAATGTTTTCCTTTTTTTGGAAGAAATCATCGATGATTTTTAAAGAAGATTCAATGTCTCCTTCTTCACCAAGAACTCTTAAAAGAACTTGTACTAATTCGCTTTCAGGTAAGATTTCTTCTTCATTCTTTTTTCCAAGGAGTTTTAATAGAAGTTTTTTTATTGCCTCTTGAGGATCTGCTGCTTTTATTGGCATAGTTTTGCTTTCTAATGAATTTCGAATCTCTACAACGTAGAAAGCTTGCCTAACTAAACTTAGGAGTTGAGCGGTAGATATCTGTTCTTTCTTTCCTTGAGCTAAGTGTCCGGTAAATTCGAATCGAAGCATTGCATCCTTTATATCATTTTCTTTGATTATCGCTTCCATTTTTCTTTGGGCTTCATTTAAATCCACGGTTCCAAGATCTACTTTAATATCTTTTTTTAATCTTACAGGAATTTCAATAAACTCCGTGTTAAATTTTGAATTTTTAACTTCAACAAAGTAAAAACCTCGGGAGGATTTCCATTCCCGAGTATCCATGTGTTCTGTTGCTCCAGGACAGTATAAGTTATGTTTTGCCAACTCCCACCGATTGTGGTAGTGACCTAAGGCGATGTAATTAAATGACAGATTTGCCAAAGTGTAAAGATCGATTTCATGAAAAGGCATCTGTCCTTCGATTAGGGCGTGTAAGGCTAAAATTTCTAGCCGTTCTTCTCCGTCTTCTTTTTTTCGGTTTTCAAGTACTTCTAACAACCTTTTTTTAGCCCGTATACCATAGTAACCTACACCCCAGATTCTCAAAGGATCATGGTCGATATAAGAGTCTTTTATATACTGGAGGTATCTTAAGTCGGATAAGAAATCAAGGACATCTCCGCCGTATCTCTCGCTTCTTGCATAGGAAGCATCATGATTTCCACGAATAACGTAAAAGGGAATGCTAGCTTTTTTTGGCATTTCTAAAATTTTGATTGCTTGCCTTAAAGTGCCTGATGAGGGAGAGTGACAGTGAAAAAGATCTCCAGTAAAGAGGATAAAATCCACATTTCTTTCTAAAGCTTTTTCTATGCTTATGCGAGCAGCATTTCCGATATCAGTAAACCTTTTGGCGAGCCCGTATTGACAATACCCAAGGTGAAAATCACTAATGTGAGCAAATTTTATAGGGTTCACGCTATGACACCTTTAACAGGTACTTGATATTAAGTAAGGGCGTTTTAACCAAAAAGTTCGGAATCATCGGCCATAAAGTTTGGGATTTCGGTTTTTTTGCTTTGATTTTTTTCTTCTTCTTTGTTAGCTTTTTTCCACATGTTAATAATGTCGATGTCATCCCCGCCAAGTTTGCCTTCAAACTTATCTATTTTAATAACAGCTGGGATTTTAATTGCAGGGCCTATAACAACGGCTTCGCCAACGTTGAGACCAGGCAAGTTTTCAAAAAGGTCTTTACTTAGGGCTTCAGCGCTTTGTTCAAGGTTCTGTTGATCGAAGGGATTAACGATTTTCAGGATGATCATAGAGTTACACTGGCTTAGAATATCAGGATGAACTTTACCAGGCCTTTGACTTACTATACACAATCCTACACCAAATTTTCTACCTTCTGCCGCTATTTTCTTTAAAGTCGAAAGGGAGTAAGCATCACCTTTTGCTGGAGCAAAATTGTGTGCTTCTTCCACTACAATTAAAACTGGGGCAGGGATTTTTTCCCCTAGAAAACTTCTACGCCACGCGATACCTCCTCTAAAGATTCTTTTAAGTAAGCGTTGAACGATTAACTGTTGGGTTCCTAGGGATAAGCTTGAAACATTAACGATTGTTAATTGGTTAGGTCTTACAAGGCAAGGGTTGTCAGGATCATGTAGGGGGGTTTCAATTTCTGGGTCGAAGATGAGAGTATCTGTTATTTTATCCATTCGAGCGAGGAGACCTTCAGCAGATGTTGAAAACTCTTTTTTTCCTTCTTGTATTTCAATTATCGCATTTTTTAGATCGTTGAAATCCCAGTTCCCTCCCGCAGTTTTTAGGGTTTTAACTGCGCTTTTAAGGATAGAGTATTGTTTAGTTGCGCCTCTAGGGAGTTCAAATAAGCTTGCTAATTCTTCTGCATCAAGGTTTGATATTTTAAACCGTATAGGGCGGTATCGCTTTATTGAATCAGCTTCAGAAGCAAACACTAAAACTTTTTCATCACCAAAAACATTCCTAGTTTGCGGATATTCTTCATGGGGGTCAATAATGATCATAGACCCACCGAGAGATAGGATGCCTTTTGCAAGGATCGCAACTGTGTTCCCTTTGCCTCCGCCAGTGATCGCGAGAATTGCTAAATGCCGGCGCACAATTTCGCCTAAGTCTGTGGATACGGGTACTTCGGAATGAGCGAGAAGAGTGCCAATTTTTATCCCGTTATCTTGGGTGAAAAGCGGTTCAAGAACTTCTTTTGATGCTTTATAGACGTAGGATCCTGGGACAGGAGGATGTCTAGGAGCGATTATTTTTCCACTGTCGCCCATGTAACCAATGATTTTTGCTTCAGCAAATATTTGTTCTCCTTCTTCCAAACCGCCAATGAGCTTTATTTTTTCCATGTCTTGCGGGTCTCTTACTAATGTTTCTGGGATTAGGAGGTTTGATAGACCTAATTCGGTTATAACGGCTAAAACAGATTGTTTGATTGTAGGATATTGTAAGAGGATGAATTCTCCTCGTTGAAGGGGGTTATGTCGGATAGCACTCCGGTCAACGTTAATGAGTATTTTTGCCACCGTTGTAGTGCCGACTATTACACCCACTTTTTCTAAATGGTTTTCTTTATCCAAAAAAATCTCTCCTTCGGGGGCTTAACAATAAGTTATATGCTATTGGAGCTTTTGCAAGGATTTGGTGTTTAATATTTTCTGTTACGAGGGAAATTTCTTCTTGTGAAACTGTCGCTTGATTATGGACAAAGTGAGGGGGAAGTATGAATCCGTGTCCATCTTCAAGGGCAAGAAAGAGCTTCAGGGCATCTTCAGCTCGTTGTTCAGAATTAGGCAATAAGTCGAATCTGAAGGGTTTAGCGTGGGGTTTTAATTTCACGTAAAAGGTGAAGAATTTGTCGCGATTCAAAAGAACTTTTTCATTTCTAAGAAGATCAGTTATGCCAGGATCTCTTTTTATTGATACTTTTATTGGACCTATAAAACCTGTTTTATCTTTGAGGGCCAGTGACACTAAAGCACTATCGGTGAAGGAAGGGATTTCATCATTTATTTTGAGGTATTTTGCTCTGGAATCCTTAGAAACGCCGATCAAAAGGGTATTTCTTGATTCACACGTTTTAAATAATCGGTCTAAACTTTTAATAAATCTCTTATAAGGGATTATAAACTTCTTTTTATTTTCAGTTAAATCTATCTCGCCCTTTCTTTGAAGTGGAGCTAAAAAAGCCCAAGGTATTCCTCTTTCAGCTAAAGTTGCAAGGGAGCCATCTAAAAGGAGGTAATCTATGTTTTTTTTGGCAAGTTCTATAGCAGTTTCTATCTCTAAAATCTCCCTTAAAAGACGGACGTAGTTGTCGATATTTCTTGATAATGTTATAGCTTCAATGTGGGCACGTTTTATCCACTTAGGAGTAGAATTTTGGTTAAAAATCCCCCCAAAACTTTTTATTAGGATTATGGTGGTGGCGGTTAACTCTACTTTACCCATCCCCCCGTCTACAGCGCCAACTTCTAATTCGTTAAGAGAAAAGTCTTTATTGGAGGATGGTAGTTCATTTCCTTTAATTTCTTGAACTATTTCCTTGGCTTTTTTCATCTGTTTTATAACTTCTTCAGCGATCTCTTCCCCCTTAGATATTAGTTCTGTAACGATTTCAGATAGGCTCATGAAAAACCACTACCAAAAATAAAAATTTAAAGCCCTTCTACAAATGTTTTTCTCTTTAATCTAATTTAATTTAACACCGTTATCTAAAAATAAAAAACCTTTTTTAAAACTTTAACAAAAAAAATAAGTATAAATATTTGAAATATGGAGAAAATAGGAATTGATAAGAGCATATAAGCAAAATTGATGAATATAAACAAAGCGTATAAGTTTTATTTATATTGAGAGAAAACCCAGCATAAATAAAAGAGAGAAAAGATATAAGATATCATGGTGTTTTTATTGAGCTCAAAAGTTGAGGAGGAATTTCCAAGCATAAAAGCGAGTCCTACAGAAATTCCTGCAACATTAGTCACTATATTGGGAGAAAAACCACCATTAAACTTGAAAAAAATCAAACTTCCTAAGAAATATTTTGAATGTGAACAAGTTGTTTTGATTTTAATTGATAACTGGGGGCTTTTTGAGTGTACGTATTTTGGGGGTTTGGGGGCAGGCAAACAGCTTATTAAGCTTTTAGATGTTTTTGTCCTCTTTGAAACAAAGAATCCTTATGCAAAACTAATGACTGATGATATTTTCCACGGGGGGTTACCCGAAGGGGCCTTTAACATGATCGATTTTTTGAGATCAAGGGGTTTATCTGGGATAGCTATTGGAAGAAAGGGGGATCTAGATGCTTATTGTGGGAGGGCAGAAGCAGTTTATGTAAAAAATGACTCAGAAGCGTATACTGAAATAGTAAAGCGCCTTAATAAGTTTGATTTTATTTCGGTACAGTTTTCAGACTTTGATGAACTTTATGAAGAATATAAGCTTGCACCCCCTGAAGAAGTTTTAAAAAAGCTTATAACTAGAACTAGCACATGGATAAAACTTTTCCATGATCAAGTTAAAACGAAAACGATATTTTGTATTGTTGGCAATCACGGTAAAAAGGAGCTAAAAATAGGGTTTAAGGGGGTTGCGGCGAAATGGAAAAAAGCAAATGCGCCTATAGCTATCTTCATGAAAAAATAAAAAGAATATAGAAAAGGACAACTGAAAAGATTTTCTTCTTTAGAAAGAAGAGGTAAAAAGCTTTCTTTTCTTTTTAATTTTTAAAATCATTTCAAGTAGATTAAAAAAATGGCGGCGTATTTGGTCATAAATTTTGGGTTCTTCGTTCCAGAAAGATGTTCCTTTAATGCCGTTAATACATAGACCATCTTCAGGATAACTTATACAAATAACTGGTCGAACAAGATAAATAAGGCAAGTTTTAACGGGTTGATTTTTACCCCCTAAAAACGGGCAAAACTCGCCTGTTTATTTATTTTAAAATCAAATTTTTCAGGTATTTTTGGGTCTCCCCAAAGTTTAGAAAAAAGATTTTTTTCAGTAGTATTCAGATTTTTCGCGGCAACGGATCTTATTTTATCATTTTTTAATAAAAATTCTCCTATGATCGAAGCTTCCTCAGGGGTTAGAAATATGGGCAATTTACAACATTTTCCACAACGCTCACATTTAAAACGCCGGGGTTTCATCAAGCTCCCCGATTAAACATGGTTATTATTGCTTTAAAAAAGTTAACTCTGATTTTGACATATGTAAGGTTTCAAAAAGGCATAAACCTGATTTAGTTTTTATATGGGGTTATGTTTATATTTTGATTGTTTTAAGTTTAGTGAAGAATTAACGAGAAAATTATATGAGAAAGAGGAGATTGTAAAAAGATGGTGAAAATAGGAATAATGTTGAATGCAGCGCCGTTTCAAAATCAGAGCCATTATACTGCGGTAAAGATTACAGAAGCTGCCCTTGATAAAGGACATGAGGTCACAATTTTTCTCTATGATGAAGCAGTATATTCGCCCATGGAGGCGCAAGAATTTCCTGAATGGGAAAGATTGCCGAAAGACGACTTTAAAAGATTGATAGAAAAAGGGGCAGAAATTATAGCTTGTGGTCTTTGTGTTGATCTAAGGGGGTTGGAGGAAGGTAAAGGATATATAAAAGAGGTTACTGTAGGGGGGTTAGCGGATTTTGCAAATGTAGTTAGCCTTGTAGACAAAATAATAACCTTCTGGGGATAAAAATAGCGGAATGTGGATCAAGATGCCAGCGAAGAAGGTTGTAGTTTTTTTTAATAAGCCGCCTATAGGGTCGCTTCATTATGCTGAAGGGTTTCGAGCATCTGTAGGGCTTGGAGCAGGCATAGATGAACATGAGGTTATCGTTGTATGTTTAGGAGAGGGGGTTTATAATGTTTTGAAAAACGTGGAAAGAAAGGAAGTTTTTAGATACATAGATACTTTTTTAAACAGATTAGAAGTTCCAGGAAAACTTTTAGTGGAAGAGGAGTCGTTAAAAGAGAGAAAAATAGAAGCAGATGAAGTAGGGGACAAGTGGATAATTGTAAGTAGAGAAGAGATAGCTCGTATTGTAAGTGAAGCTGATGTTACTGTAGGAGCTTTTTGACTATGGGGATTTTATATTTGATTAATAAGCCGTATGGAGAAAATGGGTTAGAAATAGCGAAAATGCAGGCAAAAAAGGATGAAAACATCGCTATTGTGCTCATAATGAATGGAGTATATTACACGATAGAAGAAGATGCTTTGAGAGAATTAAAAGTTAAAGGGGTTAAAATATATGCGATAGAAGAAGATGTTAGAAGAAGAGGGTTGGAAGGTAAAATCAAGGATGTTGAAATGATAGATTACCCGCAGTTAATAGACCTTATTGTCGAAAATAAAGTGGTAAATTTTGCCTGATTAGAGTTTTGAGTACACCATATAAAAAAGTAAAAACCGTTCAGAAAGAGGTATAAAAACGCAGAAAAGTTTAATATTTGAGAATAAATAAAAGTTCAAAACGTTGATTTTTAAGGTTGTGTTTTCCATTGACGGATTCGGTAATAAAAGAAGAGGGAACCTTCGTACTTTTCGGTAAACCAGTAAAACACCTTGATTTGAAAGGACTTGTTTGCCCCTATGCTTTGCTCGACACAAAAAAAGCATTAAGGACCCTTGAAGTGGGAGAAATTTTAGAGTTAAGGACAGATAACAAAAGTACGGCTGAAACTAGTATACCTAATATGTGTCGAATAAAAAAGTGGAAATTTGTTGTGACTAAACGGGGAGAGAAAGAGTGGTTAGTTAAAATTCTAAAACTATAATTTTTTATAAAGGAGAAATCCGTCGTTATTAAAAAAATAATAGATCGTATATCATAAACAAAAAAAGGTTTCATTTTTTTGGATGTTTAGTAGGTGGTTTTATGGCAAGTTTAAAGGATGAAAAACCGGATAAAGAGCTGATTATTAGAGGAGTTCACTGTCCTTATGCTTTGCTAGAAGTAAAAAAAGCATTAAAAACCATGGATGATGGCAAAGTGCTTAAAGTAATATCAGATGAGCGTCATCCTGTTTTAAAGAGCATACCAAACTTTTGTCGACTGAAAAAATTAGAATACGAAATCGTCGACGTCGAAATAGAACTTTGGCACGTTTTTATAAGAAAAACATAATCTGCCTACAATAGTTACAAATTTATTGATCCTTTCTTTTCATTATTTTTAAAAAAAGGTGTAGATATGCAATGGTAAAAATTGACATATTTGATTTGCCAGAGGAATTTTATTACAAGCAGATTGATCATGTCTGGGTCAAAATTCTAGACCCTAAAAAAGTAGTTCTTGGCTTGGATGACTTTGGTCAGCAGTTAACGGGACGTATTCAAAATATTGATACATATCCTGCCGGTATGGAAATTAAGAAGGGAAAAACCTTTTGTACTATCGAATCGGGCAAATATGTAGGTCCTGTGAAATCGCCTATTTCGGGGAGAATCGTTGAAATTAATGAGGAAGTTATGAAAAAGCCTAGGTTGATTAATGAGTCTTGTTATGAGCATTGGATTCTTGTTGTGGAACCTTTTAATTTAGAAGAGGATTTAGCGGATCTTATCAAAGGGGGAAAAGCTATTAGAAGCTGGATTCAGGATGAGATACAAGATTATAAAGATAGAGGTTATCTTTAAAATTTGATTTTTTATTAATTTTTAAGTTATAAAAAATATGCTTTTATGCTTTAATTTTTATAATTTATAGAAAAAGGATAAATTTTTAAAGGTATTAACCATTTTTATTTTTAATAAAGTATTGATAAAACTCATATATTTTAGAACTTTTGGTTATTTTTACAAGAAAAAGCGAAGTTAGAAGG
Organism: Candidatus Wukongarchaeum yapensis; assembly: GCA_016840425.1. GTDB lineage: Archaea > Asgardarchaeota > Wukongarchaeia > Wukongarchaeales > Wukongarchaeaceae > Wukongarchaeum > Wukongarchaeum yapensis. The sequence continues at coordinate 351 of JAEOSI010000025.1, read as the reverse complement.
GAATATATTTTGTCTTTTTCTTCAGATACAGCTGCTGGAAAGCGCATAGATTTTGATTTTATTAACGAAGTTATTTCTAGGGCGGGAGGAATAGGGATTATTAAGTGTATGAGTTGTGGTATTTGTTCTGCGAGTTGTATAATTAGAAAATTTGATGAAGATTTTAATCCCCGTAAAATCATTATAAAAGCGATATTAGGCGGTAAGGAAGAGATTTTGAAAGATGAAAAGATTTGGTTTTGTGCTACTTGTGGTTTGTGTTCAGAAAGGTGTGCAAAAAACGCGAAGCCTGAAGATGTTATTCAAGCGATTACTAATATAGCGGCAGAGGAAGGATTTATTCCAAAAAGT
>JAEOSI010000179.1 GCA_016840425.1 Candidatus Wukongarchaeum yapensis | reverse complement strand
TGCCCCGTAATACCCACATCATGGAAACCTTCCTCCACAAACTTCGGAATCTCTTGGGGGCGAAGGAGCTTAAGCACGATATCTGGATCATTTCCCAATGTCGGTCTATAAGAACGAGGCTCTAAAGTAATTCTAAAACCAGCAAAACCCAACATGTCTAAAGTCGATTGCTGTAAACTTCCAATAGGTATAGCAAACTTCAAATTATTCATAATTTCACAAACACTCCTTAAAATCTAAATTTAATTTTTAAATAGCGAAATGCAAGTTAGCAAGTTAGATGAAGAACTGCCGCCACTTTTTTCTTACCTGAAAGCTCGTTAAAAAATTTCCGAGCTTCACCTGTTTTCGCCACTTTAAGCTTTATATCATGCGATTCAATGTAGTCCCGTGTCTCTTTTGGCACAATCATTCGATCATAATAACCTGTTCCGACGACGAGAACTTCAGGCTTCTCCCGAATAACTTCTTCAATATCATCCTTTGACAATCTATGGCCTTCTTTACGCCACCAATCATCTTTAATACGATCTGGAAAAATTATCACGTCTTTGGTATAAGTTTTCCCGTCAATCACTATTTTTCCAAAATCGTATATCTCAATCATCAACCTCTTTCACCACTAAAAACCGTAAACCGTTTTAATTAAATCTCTTTTTCCAATCTTCTAATAAGCGCTTTATCCCACTCAAGAAATTCTTCCATATCGCCTTGGCAAATCTCTTTAAACTTCTTCATATCAAAGACAATAAAACTTTTATCATCTTCTTTTTCGATCCTTATGAGGGCAAAAATTGGAGGCTTTAACCGCCATTTCAACCCAAACTTTTTCTCAAATTCAGTAAGCTCTACCTTCTTATTCATGGCTAAAAATCTAAGTATTTCTAACTCTTTGATTTCTATAATTGATTCCAGCTCTTTGGCCTCTTCGCCTAACATTTTCACTTTACACTCTTTAAGGAGGGATGAAAGTATGGATTGTCTTCTTTTAACTTCTTCTTCTGAAATCTCTTTTACAAGCATTGCTTCTCTTATTCTTTCTTCCCAATTTTTAGGCGTCCATTCTAAGGAATATGAAAAATTTAAAGTCCATTTCTCAAAAGGAATAAACTCCCCGTTTACCAAAAACACCGTTTTTATTATACTGTCAAGTAAGGTGTTGAGACAGTGATTAGCGGCAAGATAATCTCCTCTATGAACCCATTGAGATACAACCCAATCAAAGAAAGCCCCGTAAAGCATAAAATATCTATCAATTAGTTCTTCTTTTTCCTTCTCTGAAAGGCTGGTATTTTCCTGCAAAAGTTTTTTTATTAACCCTTGAGGGTCGTAAAGAATCTTGGCGTAAGAACTGTCCCACTTCTTATAATGGCTCCATTCATTTTTTAACTCGTCCTCATAGCAGAGATACTTGATATCAACATACGAACCTTTATACTTAGAATCTCCTTCAGGCAAAGAAGCTTTCGCATATAACCACTCTTTAAAAGCGTTTTTTTCAAAATACACGATTAAATCTATCTCAGAATACTCATCAGCATAATCCCGACTTAAACCGCCTGTTAAAGTTATTCCCACAACGCCTTCAAGCTTGGATAAATCTTTGGCAATTAATTCAGCCTTTTCAAAAAACTCTTCCCACAAATTTTTTCTCAAAATACGAGGATAAGGCCGCTTCAAATAATCACTCACCCGAATATACCCACCTACAAAAAAAACAATAAACAAATTAAACAGATTCGAGGAGATAAAATGTTAAAATTCTTTTTGTATACTTTTTCAAAGACAGTTTTTAAAAAAACTTTTAATTAAGCTGGCATGGGAGATAGAATTACAAGGTAAAAGGTCAGTGTTATCTTTTGGAAGAGCAAATTAAAAAAGCGGTAGAAATGATTATTATAGGAAGTTTTTGACCATTCATCCAGCGACATATCTGCCAAAACTCGTATTGGAAAGAGAAGATGCAAAGTTCATAATAATAAATGTAAGGAACACAGAAATAGACGATAAGGCAGATATTTTGTTTAGGGAAAGGACCGTTAAAGTTCTATCAGACATATTAAGAGAAGTAAGAAGGGTGCTAGTTTGAAACTTGTTGAAGAACTGGAGGAAAAAATAAGGAAATCTGCGCAATTAATCCTTGATGCTAAGGTTGTTGTAGCCTTTACAGGGGCAGGAATTTCCACAGAGAGCGGTTTAAAAGATTTTAGGGGGGATTATGGGTTATGGAAAAAGTTTGACCCGTATTATTATGCTAATTATAGGGTTTTCCTTGAGAGACCTAAACTTTATTGGACGATGGTTAAAGAGGAGCGTTATGGTAGGGATAAGAAGGTTGAGCCAAACCCTGCTCATTTAGCCCTTGCAGAACTTGAAGTCATGAACAGGCTTGATTGCATTATCACCCAAAACGTGGATGGATTACATCAGATTGCGGGCAATAAGAAGGTTATAGAGATCCACGGTTCCAGTAGAACTTCTCATTGCATGAAATGTAAACGGGAATTTTCTTACGGTGAAATTGCCGCCAAGCTTGAACTGGACGAGATAACGCCTACATGCAATGATTGTAGAGGAGTTTTAAAGTCTGATACGGTACTTTTTGGTGAACCTCTCCCTGTTGAACCATTCAATGAAGCGTTATGGTGGGCTGAATCAGCAGATTTAATGCTAGTAATAGGAAGTTCTTTAACGGTTTTCCCCGCAGCGGAACTGCCAAAAAGAGTGATACAACGCGGGAAAAAGGCAATCCTAATCAACTTAACCGAGACACCATTTGACGCTGATTTTGACTTGATCTTTTACGAAAAGGCGGGAAAAATTTTGCCTTTTTTCGTCAAAGAAGTAAGAAAAGAGATTGGACACACAAAAGAACAATTGTAATATCTTAAAGCATAAGCAATTGGCTAATTTTTAAAAGCTTTTAAGTTCAGAAAGGAGAAACAATATCGTTTTAATATTATGAGGAATAAAAACCGTAAGAATCGAATTTCAATTTGAATCGTTTTAAATAGTAGCTGGGAAATAAGTATTAAGCTTACATTGGTGGAAAAAAATGCCAGAAATCTGTCATATTTGTGGTGCTAAAACAGAAGAGCGAGAATGTGATATCTGTGGGAAACCTGTTTGCCGAGAATGTGCAAAATTCATGGTAACCTATGTGGAAGATTATCTCCGCAGACGCCAGAGGACGCTTAGAGTCTGTCCAAAGTGCAAAATATCTTTCAGAAAACCCGATGAACTTGTCGAAAAGATTAAGAAAACTGGATGAACTTGTCGAAAAGACTGAAAAAAATAATTTTTAAGCTTCTAACTTCTTTTTCTTACCAATTCCAAAGAAAATGGAAAATATTTTTTCCAAGGAGGTTTTTGATATGGAAACTGAAGGAACAAAAGAAGAAAAATCTGTTATGGAAGGTTATTCGATTACGAGGATAATAGCAGGCTTTTTGCGACCACTTTCTGCTTTTGTGGGAATAGCTCTTGTGTATTTGTTTTTCCCCCTTGACAATTCTGTCTTGTTTGCGGTTGCCATGCTCACAGGGGCTTTCTTAAGTTTTTTAGCAGGAATTTATATCTCTAATCTAATTTCAGGAAAAGAGACAACTACTGAATCTCAAGAAGGATGAAAAAGTATTTTTTGCTAGGAGATTGTTTATATGGAGCCTGAAAAGGCTAAAGAACGACGCGCTTTTATGACAAGTAAAATGATTAACATGATGATAATCGGCTTAGAGCTGCCAACTTGTGTTTTTTTAGGGGTATTTTTAGTTTATGAGTTTGTCCCCAGAGAAAATTCTACATTGTTTGCGGCTGCCATGCTCACAGCGGCCTTTTTAGGTCTTATACTGGGAATTTATATCTTTATGAAAATTTCAGAAAAATATACGGAAAAAATCTTGGAAGAATTGAAAACTAAACAGTTTTAATTTTTTATTTAATCGCTTTTGGGTGAAGCTCTGACTGTTGCTATGCTTTTATTACTTATGCCTTTTGGTTGCATATCGTCAGCATTTACTCCTACAAAACCTGTCTCTATTTCCGAATCTGGTTTTACTTTTAGAGTTAATGATTTTTTTCCTTTACATACAATATCGCATTCATCCTCTATCTCTAACTCTTCAATTGTTTCAGGGTTGATTAAAGCAGTTCCTTCTGGGGCTTTTTCTGTAAATAATAAACGAAGTCTTTTTTCCAAAACCATAATTTGTCTACCTTCATTCTTTTTTTTAAGTTTTGGGCTTACTAGAACTTTTAAAAGAACGATATGAATTATGGATAGGTAAGAGAAAGTAAAATCTGTTGTTATTTTTATCGTTTTGTATCAAATTGATCGCATATTTCAGGCACAAAAACTTCAGCGCCACTTATTTCTTCTATTTTTTCAGCAAGAAGCTTGGGTTTGTTTCCTTCACCATGAACGACGTAAACCTGCTCTAAATTTTTTAAGGAGGATATAAATCTTAAAAGTCCACCTTGGTCAGCGTGGGCGCTAAAATCAAAAAACTTTACTTCACTCTCAATCTTAACCGTTTCCCCGCCAGGCAACTGAATAATTTTTTTTCCATCCATAAGCGAGCGACCGCGCGAACCTTGTACTTGATAGCCTGTAAGCGCGATTAAATTTTTGGGATCAGAGGCTAAATGTTCGAGATAGTGGATAACAGGACCTCCTTCAAGCATGCCGCTTGTTGTTGTTATGATAC
>JAEOSI010000024.1 GCA_016840425.1 Candidatus Wukongarchaeum yapensis | reverse complement strand
CGAGTTGCTTGTCGGAACAAAAATTGATTTTGAGAATAAGGTCGATGAAGAAACTTTGAGGGATTTTATGGATCAGTTTTCTTTGAAGGAGCATATGCTTTGTTCTTCGGTTTTGGGATATAATGTGGAAGAGCCTTTTATGAGGTTGCTTGATTTGATCATTAAAGGGAGGAAAGATGGTTGTTAAGGGAATCGAGGGTAGGTTTTATTAGAGCATGGGTTCGTTGTGATATTTGTGTGCAAACTTTAGAGGTGCAAATTCCTCCTGTTGTGTTAGAAAAAGCCCAGGAAAGAGGGTTAGCAGAATTTATTTATGAGCATGCTCCTGATCATTCGTTGTTTCTTTTAGTGGATAAAAATGGCGCGGTCAGGGATTCTAGGACTGCACTAAAAACTGTTTCAGAAGAGAGAGAAGAATTTACGTCTCTAAAACGTCCAGTGATGGGTATTGATAAAAAATGTGAAAAAAGAGAAGTTATAGAGCTTTTTTTGAATCTTAAAGGTCAAAAACCCTCTGGGGCGGGGTGTATCTTGTTTATTCAGGGGGGAAAGATAGCGAGTCAGTTATGTGAAACTTTGCCATCTACTGCTTTACTAAATGAGATTGTCGAAAATATCCCGGGTAAAAATGATGTGACTAGGTTTTCTAAATTATCAAATGAAATCATGTTAACGAGAGATTTGTTTGTTTTGAATGTTGGGAAGGTTTCTGTTGTAATAGTGCTTGAAAATAGTAAAAAAGAAGCTGATGAGGATTATGTTAAGTTAAAGGAGGGGGTAGAGTCGCTTATGACGTTGGTTGAGGGAGCCTTGCCTGATGTTTTTGCTATGGGGGTTTTGATCTTTTTTTATCCTCAAAGCGTTATAGGGAGAGTTGTTGACGTTAGGAAAATTTTGAGGAATTCAAAAGCGCTTATAGAGGAATTTGGAGAAAGATTGGCTTTATCTTATTTAAACCTACCAAAAACAGTTCTAAAGTTCTATTTTGATTTAAAAAGGTGGCATTCTTTGAGTGATATTTGCAGATATTTTTTGAAACTTTACTCTCAGGGCGCTATTAAATTAGAATATGGAAGGGGTTGAATTGGTATTTCGTGATAAGGTATTAGTTAAAATTATTAAGGCTGTATTTCCTTCATTGGCGGGAATTATTGGTGAAAAAGGTAATTCAGCTGAAGATTTTCTTAGAAGGTCTTTAACTGAGATTTTTCTGGAAGAAGAAGAGGTAGGCTACACGGCTCTAAAAGCGATAGGAAGACAGGCAGGTCACATATATTTTAATTTAGCTGGTAAAAAAATGGGTTTTGGTGAAAAAGAGTTTGATGAAAAGTTTATCCTTAAAATAATGCTTGAAGGGGCAATTCCTTTTTGTACGATGAATAGATCCTTTGGAGAGCTTATTAGATTTAACGAAAAAGAAAATGGAGGTGTTGCCGTGGTAAAAATAGAAAATTGTATATGGTGTTTAGATTGTAAGGGAGAGATTAGGGTTAGCGATCGACCTATTTGCGCAATTCCTGAAGGAATTTTTGGGGGGGTTTTTGAGAAGCATATTTCTAGCGAAGCAGATATTTCTGTAAAAGAGATTAGTTGTAGGGCAAATAAACAGGAGACATGCGTCTTTAAGATAGATTGGAATTATCTTTGATATGGAGATTGGAGGAATAAAAATGATTGATAGTTTTGAAGAAAAAATTAGGGGTTTAGATTACGGCTTAATTATTACAATTTCTTTTCTTTTAACCTTGGCTATTATTGTTTCTATACAATTGTTACATAACCCTATGTTTTCTTATAAGACTCCTTTTAAAAATGCGGTGGCACCGCAAATTATTGCCTTATTTGAGCACATACCGTTAATAATCGAGGATTCTCCAAGAAAAAAAATAAAAAATTCTGGTTTTAATGCGGGAAAAGCATGGGTAAGACATAACTTTTCTATTAAAAAACATCGATATTTTTTCATTCTTTTGGCATATCTTTGGATGATGTTAGTAACGCTTATGTTTTGGGAGCCAAAGTTTTACTTAGTAGGATTAATTCCAGCAACTTTAGTAACGGCTTTTGTTGCAAGGGAAATGATGCCAATAAATTATCGGATAAAGGATGAAAAAGATCTGATAAAATTTGCTTTTCCTTACGGATTACTACACAACAGAATAAAGATTAAACGGGTCCCTGCTGGTTATATTGTTTTGGTTCCTAGTGGTCATTACTATTCGAAGATAGCATATGCATGCAACGCAGTAAACGGCTTTGCTGAAGGAGTTTTTGAGAGCTTTGGTTGCAAATTTATCGTTGAAGAAATTGAGTGTGTTTCTGAAGGATTTTCAGGATGTAAATTCCGAATTTTGAAAAATTGGAATTATGAGTAATAAAAATCGTAAATTCTTGTTTATTTTTAGGTGGATTATGTTATGGATGGAACTACAGTAAATTTTCTTTTGGATTTTATTATCTATGGAGGATGGATCTTAACATTATTAGTAATCTTGTTTTTAGGCGGTGTATCTATTAAAATTAAAAATTTTTTGTTTAATGTTTTCGTTTATGGAACTATGTTAGGGTTTTTTCTAGAGTGTTTAGCGGGGCTTTATATAAAGGCGTTTTATTATCCAAAGCCTCATATTCCTGAAGATTATTACTTTTCTTCGCCTTTGTGCATTGCTTTTGGTTGGGGATTCCTTTTTGCATTATTTGCGATGGTAGCTTATAAAATTGTAAGAGACTTAGATGAGGGTTATTTAAAAGTTGGAGTTTTAGGCGCGTTTATGTCAGGGATATATAGTGTGTTTTTTGAGTTTGTTTGCGTTAGGTCGGAAATATGGATTTATACGGGATTTTCAGGCATACCGGGACTATTGGGCGACTCGATTACACTTACAAAAACGCCAGCAATTGTATACATTCTTTGGACAGCGGCATTTTTTGTTACCTTTATGATGGCTGTAAAAAACCCCTTTCCTTTTGAACCATTTTTCTACAAAGGAGTTTTAGACAGTTAGAAATAGTTAATATAAATCAAAAATAGGAGTAAAGCCCCGGATGGGATTCGAACCCACGACCTACTCCTTTTTGCTAATTTTATATTTTATTTAATACCAAGGAGTCGCTCTAACCAGGCTGAGCTACCGGGGCAACCAGTAATAAATAGTTTTTAATTTGTTAAAATCTTTCCTTTTTCTTACCGAGCTTTTCCACCAGTTTTTAGTTTTTTGCATTTTACTAAGTTTTCCTATTATAATAATATGTAATGCGGGGGACGGGATTTGAACCCGCGGAGGCTTGCGCCACGTTTCGTTTTAATGGCGTGTCTACGCCACCAGATCTTAAGTCTGGCGCCTAAAGCCAGCATCTGACCCACAACACCTTTGACCGGGCTCGGCCACCCCCGCTACTCAAAAACGCCCACACAAGCCTCTACGAGGCGTTTTAGAGGCTTTGATCCTTTGAGGGTGTTTTCTTCGGATCGTAGACGTTTGAAGGCAAAAAGTCCTTCATTCTTTATAAAGTCTACGACAGCGCATAGTAGCTGTTTGCGCCTAGTGCTACGATTCTCACGTAGTTCTTCAGCGTTTTCGAGAATCGAACAGGCTAGTAAGTCGTCGAGGTAGGATCGGAATCCCGAAGACGGGTCGGTTATATCCTCTACTTCCGTCTCTCCTTTTTTCACAATGTAGGAGAGCGCGAGCTGAAGCGCGCTGTTAGCGCCACTACTCTTAATTAGGAGATGCCTAAAGAACCGGCGAAGGTTAAAAGGTATCTCCCCTGTTGTTTCGAAGAAACTGTTTTTTATCTTCGAAACTTGTTTCCATAGACCGCCCCACTGGCGGCAGATGCTCGCCAAAGGATCAGCGTCATCCTTCCATCGGCGACGCCCCTCTGGCTTTAAACTCTTTTTAAACTCTTTCGGGATGTTTTCTTTGTTGTATCCTAATCCCCTTCTCCCGATAATAAAAGCAGCAGCTTCGTGACCGTTCAAGCCGTACATTTTTTGATATTTTATCTCCCCTATTATAGAGCTATAGGCGGAAAAAACTTCTATGTGAACAAAACTCTCTTTTGCGGCTCTACTCTTAACGGTTTTAACCATTTTCTCTTTGCAAAAGTTGACTGTTGCACGGTTGTATTTTACATTGGTATCGTGGTCTTTTTTAAACGGGTTAAAACTTTCAGAAACAACAGTATTTACGCCGAATCTTTTAGCCCACCTGAAAACCTTAACCACGAGGTTTCCTATCAAGTTAGAACGTTTTTCACTTCTTGCGTATAAAAGTTCGTGACACGGAAACCATCTGTGCGCTTTTAAGTTACCTTTGGGCAGAACTATTACTGCTCCTATACCCTTAGCATTAAGATCTAAGCCCAACAAGCCCTTTTCATTAGCATTTGAGAGGGATTCATCTGGACAAGAAATCTCTATTGTTATATAAACATAATACTCCCCTCCTTTCTTCCGAATCACTCTTACTGTGTGCGGTTTTTTAGTAGCATAAACAATCTCTTTCTTTTTTCCAACAACTTTTTTCACGAGTTCAAGACTGGATAAGATATAAGGTTTAAAAAACTCTGGAACAAAAAGCTTGTATCTCTGCTTTATACCCCTTTTCCCCCTTTCTTTGGGAGGATAATTTATACATAGAAAAAACTGTTTTTCACTTTCTTCATAAGTAACCCTCAAGTTTCGGTTACCTTTGTGATAAGCATTGCCTTTGCTGTAAACTTGGTTTATCCTCAATTCTCTCCATTCTTCCCTCGAAATCTTTCCCTTTAAAAGAAGCTCAAAATTACTTCTCCTCCCAAAAATCATCTTAGGAATAGTCTCATTCTCTAAATGCTGTTTTAGGAGATCTCTCTTCCCCTCATACTTCATTATTCTGGAAAGTAAACCCTTCCCCTTCAGTTCAGAACGACATTTTTCCAGCTTTTTCTTGCTCTTTCTTATCTTTCCCTCATAATTTTGAACATAGTAAGATAGTAGTTCCTTTTGACTATCCATTATAGCTTTCGCATCAGAAATAGCAGACCTTGCAAATCCAGAATTTAGAATAAATTTCTCTACAAGCTCTTTTTCTATCTCCTTGCTCTTTTTCAAACCTTCTACGAGCCTTTTGAAAGCGGTTCTTTTAGCGGATTGAAAACGTCTCATAAGATCATCAATCTTAACTCTTTCTTTTTCTGCTACCTCCAAAAGTTTGCTTTGAAAGGTTAAACACACTAATTCTGTTACCGTTCTTCGCATAATTTTTACCCCATTAAAGATAGATCATACATATACTATATGCCATATATAAACTTTATGGAGAGGGGGTAAAAGTGAATATATTAGGCTTTAAAAAAATGAAAAACGAAAAACAACCTGTTTTCCAAGCATAAAACAAGAAAAAAAGAGATCAAAAAAGAGCAAAAAACGAGGAAAAAATCAAAAAAACACGAAATAAGAGAAATCCACAAACCATTAAAAAATCATGTAAAACGAAAACACTCCTAAAAAATAAAAACAAAAATAAACGCATTATAAGAAAGGTATCAAAATCAAAAACCCGTTTTCAAAGCAGAAAAACGAAAAAACACAGCGGAAAAAGAAGAAAAACAACAAAAACACAATAGAAAACAACTCAAAGAAAAATCGGCCACCCCCGCGCCTAGCTTCATATAAGATAATAATGACAAAACGTTTTTAAAAATAACGTGAAACAATTTTATAAAGGGTAATTTTTATTAAAAAACATTTCAAAATCAACAGTTTAATTTCTTAATAATCTGATAAGATCTGGTGGATAATTGGTGGGATTTACTTTTGAGTAGCGAAGTAATAGAAGGAGTACAAGCAACAAGGATGGAATTGCTTGCTTTAAAGATTAGGCGAAATCTTGCTCAAAAAGGACATGATTTACTCCGTGAAAAAATGGATGCTTTGATTATGCATTTTTTTGAGATTCTTGAGGATTTTGATAAGGTTAGAAAATCGGTTCAGGAAGGATTACAAGAAGCTTTTCTGGCACTAACTGAAGCGAAGATGGTCTTAGGTCCAATGAAGATACGAGAAATAGCACTTTCTGCGCCACATATCGCGGAGGTTTCAGTTCAAACTAAGAGCATAATGGGTGTACGAGTGCCATTATTAAGATTTTTAAGCGGAGAAAAAGAAGAAGAGAAGTTATTTTATAGTTTTGTCGATACTTCTGTGAAGTTAGATGAGGCAATAGAGCGATTTAGGAAGGCGATGGATCAAATAGTTAAACTTGCAGAAGTTCAAGGTGCCTTGATACGCTTGGCGAGAGAAATTAGTGAAACTAGGCGCAGAGTGAACGCTTTAAATTACATCATGATACCTCGTTTAGTAACCACTATAAACTATATTCAGTTACAACTATCAGAACAAGAAAGACAATCATTCACAAGATTGAAGAAAATAAAAGCCAAATTAGAGAAAAAAGGGAAAAAACTCGGCGAAGAGGAGATAGAACTAACTCCAGAGATCTCCATGGTAACTGAACTAGTGCCCAAGAAAGAAAAGGAATAATAAAAAACACAAAAGAAATCAAAAAACCGCCTAGAGGAAGACAAAAAGAGCTTTTTATCACTTTTTTGTTATAAGGGCAACATTAAGCCCTTAAAACATTAAATCAATTCAATAATTCTGTAAATTTTTATAAGAAATTTGGGGGACAAGGATCGTGCGTAGAGATCGCCGTATGATGAAAAAAATGATGAAGAAAGCTAAAACTGAACCAATTGAGGGAGCCTTGGAAGTTATTATTAGATTAATGAGCGGGGATGAGATTGTAATTTCTAACCCGCAGGTTGTGAGAGTTCGCATGGGACCTCAAGAGATCTTTCAAATAACTGGCGCTTCAGTAACTTTGCAAAAAAGCACACCGGCTGAAGCTTTAGATACTGCTACGGTATCTTCCGATGAAGAAGAGATAGTAGAGATCCCTGAAGAAGATATTAAACTCGTGGCTCAACAAACAGGCGTATCAATGGAAGAAGCGCATCGAGCATTGGAAGAAGCAAAAGGTGAACCAGCAAAGGCCATTTTAGCACTAAGAAGCAAAAAAGATTAACCTATATTGTTGTTCTTGGTTTTAAATTTACATCTAAAACTAGATGCTCTATACTTGGGGCATAATGTTTTACACGCAATTTTTTAATGTAACATACGTCGTATTCAAGTTTATTTGAAACTTTTTTTACCAGTGTTTCTGGTTCTTTTAATTTGTTCAATGGTTTAGCTATATGGAAGTGTATCCATCCCCCTTTAATATTCTTGAGAGCTTTAATCCCTATTTCTAATTGATCTATTGTCGGATATAAGTAACCCATTATAACTCTATCAGCGACATTTTTAGGAGTCACATCTCTATTATCTCCAAAAAGGGGTATCACTCTATTTTCTAATTTGTTTATTTTTATATTTTCTAAAAGATATTTATAGGCTTCTGGATTTTTTTCGATAGCATATATAATGACGTTCTTATGAACTGCAATAGGCAATGAAAGATTTCCTACACATGCAAATAGATCAACGATAGTTTCGTAGTTATTTGCAATATCTATCATACGTTTCCTTTCATTATGGTTACCAGGAGAGAAAGTTATTCTTGCAGGATCTAACTTAAACATTGTGTCATTTTCTCTATGGAGAGTTTCTGTTTGTTTTTCTCCCGCTAAAACTTTAATTTGTGGCATTCGGTAAATTCCTTTAGTACGTCCTGCTTTTTTTGCCACAGTTTTAATACCAGAAAAAGCCCCCATTTTCAAAAGAATTTCTGCAATTTCCACCTCGTAATTCTTCAAGATTTCAGGAATATTTACAATCATAACATGCCCAATCTTCGCATAGCCACGGGGTAAAAAACCTAAAAGTGGTTCAGGTATTGTACCTTTTAAATATCTAATTAATTTAGGTTTAAGTTTTGATCCCAAACTTAATCCCCGATAATGCGACAAAATAAGGGAGGTAGGAGAATGTAAAAGAATTATTAATAAAATGGGAAATCTGCTATTTTATTCAATTTTTTCAATTATACATAATGTGTTGGTTCGCTTCCTGCTTTGGCCTTTTGAGTCATAACTTTTTGAACAGCTTTGATAAAATCTTCTTGAGTTACATATTCTTTTTCTTTTCTTATGGCAAACATTCCTGCTTCTACGCATATGCTTCGTATATCTGCACCTGTTGTGTCCAAGGTAATTTTTGCCAACTTATTAAAATCAACGTCTTTCTTGTTTATTTTTCTGGCATGTATTTTGAATATTTCAAACCTTGCTTTTTCATCTGGCATTGATATTTCAATAAATCTGTCAAATCTTCCAGGTCTTAAAAGTGCGGGGTCTAGGATATCGGGCCTGTTTGTTGCTCCTGCCAGTTTCACGTCTCCCCGCGGGTTAAATCCATCCATTTCTGATAGGAGTTGCATTAATGTTCTTTGGACTTCCCTATCGCCGCTTGTAGCAAGATCAATTCTTTTACTTCCGATAGCATCCAACTCATCTATAAAAAGTATCGTCGGTTTTTTCTTCCTTGCGTATTCGAATATTTCTCTTACAAGCCTTGCTCCTTCGCCTATATATTTTCTTACTAGTTCGCTTCCAACAACCCTTACGAAGGTTGCTTTTGTTTCATGGGCTACCGCGCGGGCAAGAAGGGTTTTGCCGGTCCCTGGTGCTCCATACAATAAAACACCTTTTGGCGGTTCTATTCCTACTTGTTCAAAAAGTTCGGGTCTTAAAAGAGGCAATTCCACGGCTTCTTTTAACTCACGTATTTGCTCTTCTAAACCGCCTACATCCGAGTAGGATACGGATGGGCGTTCTTCCACCTCCATAGCACGAACAGCAGGATCTTCAGAAGCAGGAAGAAGTTCTACTAGGGCAAAGTTTCGTTGATTTAGAGCTACTTTTGAACCCGAGGATATTTTATCTGTTAGGGATCTTGCCACCTGAACTACAAATTGTGGACCTGTTGAACTTTTAACAATAGCCCTCCCGTCTGTTAAAACTTCGATAACGTATCCAGCAAGAAGCGGAGGGGTTCTCAGTTTTTCAAGTTCTGATCGAATAACTTGTAGTTCCCTTTCTAAACGCATTCTTTCAGCATCAAGCAATTGTTTCTCCGTTTCAAGAGCCCTTAACCTTCTTTCCAAGTGTTTAGAATAATTTACTAAATAATTAGCTTGCTCATAATATTGCTGATCTTGCTTATCACCCGATTCTCCTTCACTATCTGACATAATACGATATCCCCGTTCAATAATTAGTTTCCTCATAATACCGCTGATCTTGCTTATTACTTGTTTATTCGCTATTACAAATAAAGTTTATTTACATTCTTAAATCTTCCATCGGGCATTAAAAAGATTTACTTTTCAATTTTGATTAAAAATTAATGGGTTGAAAATTGTGAATATTTTAAAAACAAATAAGTAATAAGAAATATCAGAAGGGTGTTTTTATGGCGCCTGAATGTGAAATTTGTGGCAAAAAAGCTGTTAAGCTCAAAAAAGTGAACGTTGAAGGAGCTATAGTAGAAGCTTGTGCTAATTGTGCATCGTTAGGTACTCCGCTTTCCCCCAAGAAAATTTTGAAAAAACAAGCCCTTAAATGGAAAAACTCCACCGGTTATAGAATAGATAAAAAAAGCCCAAAAAGAGTTACTCGAAAAGCGAAAAGACCGCCAAAAGATGCGTTAGATGAGGGGAAATGGATTCTGGCAACGGATTACAATAAACGTATTGCAAATGCAAGGCAAAAAATGGGCATTAAAAGGGCACAATTAGGGTCTTTGATCGGTGAAAGAGAAAGTACAATTGCCCACATAGAACGGGGAGATATAGTACCCACAGAGGCCCAAATAAAAAAGCTTGAAAAAACCTTGAAAATAAGTCTTAAAGAAGAAGTACCTCTTGCCTCCTCCCTCGAGAAAACACAAAAAAACAGTAAAAGAAAGTCGAAAGAACTCACTTTAGGGGACATAGTTGTCATAAAAAAGAAAAAAGAATAAGTAGAAAAATAAAAAAAGGCTATGAATATGCTCAATCAAGCAATTTTAGTTATAAGGCACAACAATGATGATGACAAAAGTAGACAAACTGTTACACGTGAGCTTTTTGAATTGTGTAAAACCGCAGGTTATAAGGTTTTAGCTTTCCTTGAGCAGGAAAGGGAGCGGGATCCTCGTTTTGAAATAGGAAAAGGAAAATTGGAAGAATTGAAAGATATTCTAAAAGAAAGAGAAGTAGAAACCATCATATTTGGAAATTATCTTACCAGTAAACAAATATTAAACCTTGAACAGTTTCTTTCTTGCAAAGTTATTGATAAATATATGCTTATACTGGAAATATTTGAAATTCATGCAAGCGATCATGTTTCTAAATTGCAGATTGAGATTGCGAGAAAAAAACATCTTTTACCGATTTTTAAAGAGTTTGTGAAGAGAAGGAGGATGGGAGAGAGAACAGGATTTTCAGGGCTGGGTCATTATGAGATCGATATTTATGGGAGAAGTGTAAGAAAGCAAATTGCGAGACTTCAAAAAAAGTTGGAAGAGATTAAGAAAAAAAGGAGATCTTTAGAGGATCTTAGAAGGGATAGAGGGATTAATAAGATATGTCTTGTAGGTTATACAAACGCAGGAAAAAGCACGCTTTTAAATAGTTTAGCAGACTGTGAAACTCGGGTTGGAGACGAATTTTTTACAACACTCGACACATTTACATGCCCTATCAAAGTGGATGGTAGAAAGGTTCTTTGTACTGATAGTATAGGTTTTATCCGCGATTTACCCCCTGAATTAATTGAATCTTTTACGGCTACTTTGGAAGCTACTTTAAACGCTGACTTATTGGTAATTGTTGTTGATGTTAGTGATCCGTTAAATGAAATAAAAGAGAAGGTGGATACCTGTATTAAGATTCTTGTGAATATTGGGGCAGGAAATATACCAAAAATAATCACCCTTAATAAGACAGATTTGGTACCAAATGAAAAAGTGGAAAAAGCGATTATCATGCTAAAAAATTATGGTTGTAAAGTAGTGTCAATTAGTGCAAAAACCAGGGAAAATTTTGATGCTTTTTCCCGAAATATAGCTGAAATTTTGCCGCCGCACAAAAAGATGATGGTTCGTATACCTCTAAACTCACCTTTATCCTCGTATGCAATTCATAGGATCTATACTTTATCTCTTGTAAAAAATAGAAAGATAGAAAATTGTGAAACGGTTTTTGAACTTGAATTAGCGGAACATCCTGTAGCGGAAATACGAAAACTAGTAGAGAAGTGTGGTGGAACTTCCATTATAGAATTGAGGTAAGGTTTTTGTGAAGGTAGAAGTATTAAGATTAGGGCATAGAATTATTAGAGATCAGAGGGTTACTACTCATGTAGGACTTGTAGCTAGGGCGTTTGGTGCTAATTCTATGATTTTTTGTGGTCAAAGGGACGAAGGAGTTATTGAAACTATAAATAAACTTGTAGGACTTTGGGGAGGGGGGTTTGAAGCGAGGTATGGAGGGAAAAACTGGAAGAAAATTATAAGGGATTGGAAAGAGAAGAAGGGAGCGAAAGTGATACATTTAACTATGTATGGAGAACCTTTGTTTGAGGTTGTTAATAGTCTTAGAAGGGTCTTTAATGAAAGTGATTTTTTGGTGGTGATGGGAGGAGAGAAAGTGCCAAAAAGACTTTATAAAATGGCTGATTTCAATGTTAGTATAACGAATCAGCCGCATTCAGAGATAGCGGCATTAGCAGTATTTTTAGATCATCTTTTTCAAGGCGAGGAATTAAAAAAAGAGTTTGAAAATGTAAAAATAAAAGTGATACCAAGTTCAGATAAAAAATTAATAAAGAAGAAAGAAAAGACATGATTTTAAAATAATAATACGACATTTTATTTATATGATGATGGCGTAAATAATTAATAATATAGTAAATAATTGTTAAGAGGGTATCTAAAGGATGACTAGCCTCTTTTCTATTGTAGAGACGCTTGATGGGCTTGCAAGAGAGGTTGCAGGGGAAGAAGGGGTAAAAGTGGTTAAGCTACTTGCTCAAAAATCTTCTATGACCGATGAAGAGCTTGCTCAAAAGACGGAGTTAAATCTTAATAAAATACGTAAGGTGTTATATAGGCTTTATGATGCTCGATTAGCAACGTACAGAAGAGTTAGAGATAGTGAAACTGGTTGGTTTGTATACTATTGGCAATTAGAAAAAAATAAAATTTATGAATTTGCCTCGAGGAAAACACGTCTTGTGATTAAAGTTCTCAAACAGCGTCTTAATTTTGAAGAAAACAATGTTTTTTTTGAGTGTGGAAATGAATCTTGTAGACGTTTGAACTTTGATGAGGCGTTTGATGTTGGATTTACATGTCAAAACTGTGGTGCACCTTTGACTCAAATTGATAATAGTCAGATTATTGAAGCACTTAAAAAAGAAATCCGAAAATTAGAAAAGAGCTTAGAAGAAAAATAATGGGTAATTTTTATTAATATATGGTGATTTTTCATTTGGAGAGATTTACCCTCTTAATACCTATTTATGGTAGTCATAAAGGAGATAAATTGAAAGCTTTAAAAAATCTTTTATTTGAAGAATTAAAAGGTCTTAATGTTGAAATAAGTAATATTGATATAATAAGATATGGATATCCGGAAATAACTTTAGAAGGGATGGATTTAGAAGCTGCAAGAAATTATTTATGTTGGTTATATGAGAGCCCTAGGTCTTTTTATGATTTAAAGGAAGGAGAAGTTCGTAAGGGATGGTTAAAAAGTGTTGGGAAGGTGGGTTTTGGCCTTTTCGTAGATACAGGGGTGGTGGATCCATATACGGAAACATTAATACCGTTATTTAAGGTTCGCGAGCAACTTGTAAACGGTGAAAAGGTTTCAACGAAAAACATTGTTAATCTTTATGGTTTTATAGATTATTTCCCATTGCAATTGAAAATATTAAAAATTGACCAAGGAGTAAAACAGATAGAAGCAGAGTTAAGCGAGGGACAAATTAATTTATTCAAAAAATGGATTCAAGATAGGTTGGATCGTATAGTAGTTACAGATATTACAAGACAGCGGGTTAGAAAAGCTGTTATAAAAAGCGGTCATTTAAAAGATATTGTGGCGATAGAGCGCTTAGGATTACTTGAAAATGTCGTTGTCTGTAAATATGGGACAAATGCTCCTGGTCTGATAAAGGACATAGGACCATTCATTAGAGAAGCTAAGCTTTCAGCGTTTAGGCCTAAAAAAATAAGAGCATTCAAAAAGAAAAATAAGGGAGAAATAAAAATATTACTTCAGTAATAAAGGTAAACCTTATAAGGTTTATAATTATTAGTAAACTTTAAGTGGTTTACCTTGTATCTTGCTTGCGTTATCACGGTCGATATAAAAGGTTCTAAAAAGCTTAAAAATAGGGCTGAAGTTCAAAACAAAATTCTAAATCTACTTAGTAGTTTAAATAAAGAATTCAATAGCTTTTTGATTGCAGACTTTATGATGACCTTGGGAGATGAATTCCAAGGGGTTTTAAAAACAACAAGTGTTATCTTGAACATTTACAAGTATGTTAAAAGAAATTTACCTGTAGGGTTTTATTGCGGAGTAGGTATAGGTTACATTGAAACTTCCCTGAGTGAAAAACCAAGTGAAATGGACGGCTCTGCTTTCCATCATTCACGTGGAGCACTGAAAGAAGCTAAAAAGAGGAATATAGAACTGGTCTTTAAGTCTCATAGTGGAGAAATCGATTTTCTCTTAAATTCCGTTATGAGGCTTATTTTACACGTTAAGAGCAAATGGACAAAAAAGCAAAGAGAGAGAATAAGTTTTCTAGAATCAGAAGAAAATATTAAGTTGTCTGATGTTGCTAAAAAGTTTCAAGTTTCAAAGCAGGCTATATCAAAGATGATCCGGACTGCTGGATGGAGAGCTGTTAGAAACGCCGAAAAATTAGTTGAAAATTATTTAAAACGATTAGAGCAAAGTAAACCAAATTCGGTTTACCGCGTTAAGACAACAATGGAAGGTTAACTCCATGTTATCAAAGTTATTAGTATATTTTATCGGATACTTGATTGCTATTTTTGCCGGTTCTCCTTTAGTTTTAGCCGTTCTTTCTAAGTTAAAATTAACCGAGGAACAAAAGGCACAAACATTAGATAAAAGTGCAAAAGGAGCTGGAAAACTTATAGGAATGCTTAAAAGAACTCGACTATGCGAATAGGAATGTTTTAAATATTATAAAACGAATATATTTTACAGGTAAGCAACATGGCGGGAAAAAACAACCTGTTTGAAAAAAAACCTCCTAAATATCAGAGATACTTGGAATACGAAGCAATCACGGAATGGCTTGACGATCTAGGATCTCAAAAAACAATAAAACCCTACATGTACAGGTTTGCAAGTTTTCTCAGATATTCAAAACTGTCACCAGACCAGCTTTTAGAAATGGACGGAGAAGAGCTAAAAAAGATCGTTAAAGAATACCTAAACAAGAAACAGAAACAAGGCAGGCAGGGTATGGTTCACGGAGTTTTCAACACGATTAACAGTTTTCTAAACTTTCACAACAAGCCTATTAAATGGAAGAGAAAAGAGAAAAGAAAGTATCACGTTTTAGCAATGAACAGGGTTGCACAACAACACATCCCAAGCAATGAAGAAATCTATACTATGGTTGACAGCGCGAGAACAACGAGAAACAGAGCGTTTCTCTTATGCTTATGGCAATCTGGAGTAAGAAATAACTGCATCAGAAGTTGGGATTACGCTTTAGTAAAAGACGGTCTTGAAACGCTGGATGAGAAAGGATACATAGCTTTGAAAATTACTGCTAAATACGACTCTAAAATAAGCAGTTACGGTTTTGGCGCATATCACACTTTTCTTAATGAAGAAGCTGGCAAAGCCCTGAAAGCTTACATAGATTACAGAAAAAACATTGAAGGCTGGCAACCGAAAGACGATGATAAGATCTTTGTCACAGAAGCCCATGAAAAAGCGAAGCGCGGTAAACCACTCGGTAAAAACGTGCCGAGCTACATAATAAAAGCCTCAGCAAGAGCAATCGGTCTAGATCCAGAAAACATAACCGCTCACTGCTTTAGAAAAGCGTTCAACATGAACTTGGTAAAAGCAGGGATACAGCAAAACTTCATAACCCATTTTCTAGGACACAATCCTTCAAATTCTGACGGGGCTTATTTCGACCCTAACGACGTTGAAAACTTAGTGAAACAATATCAAAAAGCCAATTGGTCGCGTGAAGGCGTTTCTCGGTTAAACGGTATAGAAAGAGAACTAAAACAAACCAAGCAAGAAAAAGAATTCCTGCAGGAACAAGTAGAACAAATGAGGGAAGAAATGGAAGAAATGCGGAGAGACTTCCAAGCAATGATAAGAGAGATGAAAGAGATCAAAGAACTGAAAAAAGAAAAACAATAACAAACCTCCCCCCTTTTTTTGTTGTTTTTATTTTTGTTTAACGCGTTTCTATCAGCGTTTTAGTCGAAAAAATTAAAAGCTTTCCTCGTAAAACACCTCATACCGCGCTTTTTTAAAAGACCAGAAACACGTTTTTTCTTTATTTTACTGGTGTTAGAATAGCTTCTATTTTCTCTATTCTTTGAAATATTTTCTCCATGTTTTTCTCTATTTTTTCAGCTCTTTGTTCTAGCCTTTTCCAGCGTTTTTCTTCACTGTTCATCCTACTCTCCTTTTATCGGTTTTTTATTTTACTCGAAGCCTTTATTTTTCAGAGTCAGAATCAGAGGAAAGAATCGCTTTCATTTCCTCAATAATTTTTTCCATGTTTTCCACGTTTTTCTCGATTTTTTTAATATGTTCTACTATCTCTTCGATTGTTTCTTGTTTTTGTTCGCTCATTTACCTATCAAGCCTCCTTTTTATTTCGGTTTTCTACTCTTCCTATCCAAGAAACTCTGAGGATCTTTCTCTCGGTCTCCTGTTAGGCAAAAAATAAACGGCTTTAAAAAAACACCCTTAAACCTTGTTAATTACATCTACTTCTTGAGCTTCTCCTTCATCTAACTTTATAGTATCAATGCCTTTTGAGGAAAGCTCTTTAACGATTTCAAATATAGCGTCTTTTTCATCTTCCGCTTGTACTAAGTCTTCATATTTTATTACTACTCTAAACCACTTCATTTTTCATATCACCTCCTTTTTAGCTTGGTTTTTGGTTGTTTTGAGTAAGCCTTACAGAACTAAAATTTCTGAAAACGATCTCGCCGTTATCCGTTTTTACTAATAGATTTAGATGCGTGTAAGAAACCGCCGTAAGAGTGCCTTCAACTTCTTTTTCCGTCGAAGTAACGACCACTTTACGCCCTATCCACGTTTTCAAACACTCAACTATAGGGTTAGTGTTCTGCTTATCTTCTCGCTCGCGTTCTTGTTGCCTTATTCTGTCTCTTTTCTGCATTTTCTCAACCATTCTATTCCTAGCCTTCATTTTCTTTTATCAC